>JAODNG010000433.1 GCA_025465385.1 Pseudonocardiales bacterium | reverse complement strand
GGTAACCCAGAGCCGACTAGCGCTCCGTGCACTGGAGGTCACCATGGCAGACCAGTTCATCTCTCGGTTCAGCACGGTGGCTGAGGCGTTAGCGCGGTGCCTGGCCTGAGCCCGGCATCGCCGGCAGATGGCAAGCCAGGATCTGGATCAGGAGAGGCGGGGATGAAAGGTGCCCGGCTCTGGTGGCTTACCGCTGACCTGGCTGACGATCTCAGCCGCCAGATCACGTACCTTGATATTGCGGTGTTGTGAGGCGCGGCGAAGGATGTCGAAGGCGGCCGCCGCGCCGCAGCGCTGCTGGGCCATGATGATCCCGGTAGCTTGATCGATGACCGCGCGGGAGGTCAACGCCTCGTGCAAGTCTTCTGACATCTGCGACTGATCGGCCAGTTTCATCGCCACGGCGACCGCGCCGGCGGCGTTGCCGGCGAACACTTCCAGCTGCCCCCGAGTGTCGGGCGCGAACCCGTCAGGCCACATCGAGTAGAGGTTGTAGCCGCCCATCAGCCCGGTAGGACCATTCAGCGGCAGCCCCAGACACGAGCGCACTCCCTGCTCGTGCGCGCCCGAGCAGAAACGGGGCCAGCGCGTCTCGGTGGCGGTGTCGACAATGTAATGCGACTTTCCGGTCGCCAAGGTCTCCAGGCACGGTCCCTCATCCAGGTCATATTGCAGCTGGTCGATCCGTAGGGCCTGCTCATCACTGGCAGCCAGGGTGACCGCCCGGGAGTTCTGACGGACCGTGACACCGCACGAGCTGACCCCGGGCGACGCTTGCGCCGTGAGGTGAGCCAGCCGGCCCAGAAAGTGGTGCAGGGTGTCGCTCTCGAAGAGCAATGCCTGCAATTCCGACAACGACGAACCATCAGAAGGCCGTGGGGACGGCGACGACATGGCGAAAGCCAATTCCGTGGGTATCTCGTGCCCACCGGCTACCGCAGACGCCACGTCCGAACGGCGTGCGCGAAAAACCCTCGGCAACACACTGAGCCTACCGCCCCTGCAGGCTCCCGGCCACCGCCAGGCCCACGCTGCTGTTGGCCCGAAACGCGAGCCGATCGCGATCCCGTCGGCGACGCAACCCTAGCTAGGCTGGGGCGATCCCCGGCGAGAGCCGGGTGACCACGCCAGTGTGGCTCAGCGACTTGCCAGTGGTCTCCGGGGCGAGGAGCTGGGACACCACGGCGCCGATCACGCACATCGCCGCCCCGATCACCATGCACCACGGCAGGCCGATGGCCTCGATCCCGACCGGAAGCAGGAACGTGCCCGCCGCTGCCCCGATCCGGCTGACCGCGTTGGCGATGCCCACCCCGGTGGCCCGCACATCGGTCGGGAACACCTCGATCGGGTACACGGCGGTGAGGTTGCCGGCCATGGCGTTGAAGAACGCGAAGACCGCGAAGGCACCGACCAGCGCCATCGGCGGAGCACCGCCCCAGAGCCCGATTACCAGCAACGCCACCGCCATGACCCAGAACGGGCCGATCAGCTGCTTTCGGCGCCCGATCAGCTCGATCGTCAGCATGCCGACGATCGCCCCGATGAACGCGATGCTGTTGGCGAAGATCGTGCCGGCCATCTCGTTGAGCTTCAGCGACTCGAACACCTTCGGGGCGAACGTGAAGATCGCGAAGTACGGCGTCACCACGCAGATATAGAAGGTGCAGACGAAGAAGGTGCGCGAGCGCATCCCCCGGGCGAACAGTTGCCGCCAGCCGGCCTCGTTCTTGGTGTCCGAGCCGTAGTCGGCCTCGGCCATGTGCTCCTCGCCACCCAGGTAGCGGTCGATGATCGCGCGGGCGTCGTCGGTGCGCCCGTGCAGCATCAGCCAGCGCGGCGACTCGGGCAGCCCGATGCGCAGCGCCAGCACGACCAGCGCCGGGATCGCGCTGGTGGCCAGCGTCCAGCGCCAGCTCCAGCCCAGGCCGTCCAGCAGGCCGTAGGCGGCCACCACCGAGAACAGATAGCCGCCGTACCAGAAGACGAGCATGTAGGACACCCGGCGGCCACGCCCGTGCGCCGGCACGAACTCCGAGAGCATCGACGAGCCGATGGAGTACTCGGCTCCGATGGCGATACCCAGCAGGAGCCTCACGACAAACAGCTGCCACCCCTGGGCGACGAACGCCTGCAGCACGCCGAGGACGACGAACAGGCAGATGTCGACCAGGAACAGCTGCTTGCGGCCGAACCGGTCGGTGAGGAAACCACCGATCGGCGCGCCGAAAAAGATGCCGACCAGCGACGACGCCCCGATCAGGCCAGCCCACAGCGACGAGATCCCGAGTTCCTTCGACAGCGGCACCAGCACCACGCTGAGCACCCCAAGGTCGAACCCGTCGAGGCCCTCACCCCACGCCGTGGCCAGCGTCAGCCGCCGCAGGAAACCCTTGTCGCCGAACTCCTTTGTGCCCTTCGTGGCCTGCGCCATCTCGCACCCACCCTTACCCCGGCCGTCACGGTTCTCAGCAAAGATAATCACCGCGCCGGGCCACCGCGGTCGGGAGCGCGCCGGTCGGGCCGGTCGGGCCGGCGACCCCTCGGCCCCGTGACGCGCAACCGCGCCGCGAGGAGATCATCACCAGCACCTGTGCGGGACGGGTAACGGCGACGTCCTTGACCGTGACCGCGCTTCCTCCTGCGTGGAGGGGGTGATGATGCTGCGGGTCGTCGGTGAGGTGCATCTGGTCATCGTGGGGTGCTGGGACCGCTACAGCCCGCAGGAGCCGCGGTCGAGGTGGAAGTATCTGGCGTTGGCCCACTGGCAGAGCCACATACCGACGGCGACGCCGGCAATCGTGATGATGGCGGGGAGGTATCCGCTGGCGACTTGGATGATCGGAATTGCCGGGCATCCACCCGAGATCGCCCAGCCGGTGCCGAACAGCACTGCACCGGGTATCACGCCCGCGTGGATGCGTCCTGGTGTGCGGCGCACCCCTAGCACGGCGAAGACCACCACGATGATCGCTACGGCGCCGACGAATGCGAGGAGCATGCGCAAATCCTGAAAGGTGAACATGCGGTTCAGTTCGGCGTAGTCACCGAACCCGATGTTGGCGACGATGTAGCCGAGGGCCAGCCCGGCGATGATGTTGGCGACGAGAACCCCGCCTCGGGTACGCATCAGATCACCTTCCACAGCAGAAACGACACGAGGACGGCGGTGCCGAAGAAGACGGCGGTCGCAAGAATGCTGACCGGACGTAGCCGGCCACAACCGCTGAGTCCGTGACCGGAGCTGCACCCTCCGGCGAGGCGGGTGCCAAAGCCGACGAGTACGCCCCCAATGAACAACACGGCGATCATGGTGGTCGGATTGTCGGTGACGAGTTCACGGTAACCGTTGCCCATGTCGAAGCGGAGCTCGAATCGGCCGGCGGTGACTGCCGCTACCCATCCGCCGAGCAAAATCGACAGGAGCAGGGCGGCCTGGGTGACCACGGGTGCCGGGCGCAGGCTCGCGACCGGGGCACTCTCAACTGCCGCTGGCCCGACGTCCTGGCCGGGTGCCTGCGTGTCGCCACGCTCGGCGCCCGGCAAGGTGGGGCCCCCAGGGCCGGTTCCGAATTGCTCGGCGGTGGCCGCAGCGAAAGCGTCAACGAGGGCGCGGTCGTCGGCGAACTGGGCGTCCAGCAGTTCGAGGCGCCGTTCGCCGCGCCAGTGCAAGACGCGATCCCACGCTGAGGACACTCCGAGGGACCGATCAGTGGTGAGGGTGTAGTTGATGGTGACGAGGGCGAGCCCGATAGCGCCCGCCCACCAGGGCCAGTAGTTGTTCATGCGGGAGCTGCCATCCAATCGGTGAGTCGGGTCCACCAGCGACGCGTCGAGCCGTGCGTTCGCCGCGCGGATCGCGTCAATCGGGCCGGTGGGTGCCCCGGGGGTTGCGGAACCGCCGGCGGGCTCTCTAGGAGCTGCGGGACCTCTGAAGGTGGTGACGGCTCTAGAAGCCGGGTCGGTGCCGGTGCCGGTGCCGGCCCAGCTTCGAACCGAGCCATGGGCACCGCGGTCTTCGGTGACCCGGAACTGAGCTGTGACGGCGGTGCCTGCTTGAGTGCATGCCCCGGTTCGGCCGGACCGGACCGGTCGGCGCCGCGATCGGGTCTTAGGAGCTGCGCGTCGTGCCCGTTCGGCAGCAGCGTGATCGGCACGAGCTGGCCCGTGCGTGACAGCTTGTATCGGGCACAGTCGTGCCACCGATCCGCACTGTCGCAGTAGTAGTCTCGCCAGCCGCGTAAGCTGGAGTTAAGCAGGGGGAAGAGGGGACATCCCTCTCTGTGCGAGCAGCCCACACCGCTCCGATCTATCCGGTGCACACCACCTGGCCGGGGCAGGCGGCATGGCGCGATCTTGTTGTTGTAGAACCCAGCCAGCGATCTCAGAGCGTCGCGGAGTGTAGCCACAGCACCGTGATGCGAACGTTCCCGGGCCGCGCTGTGCCCGTGGCGCCGACTGCTCGCGGTGCGGCGAACCTCTGCCCGGCGCGCTTCGCCCCGATCTGGGGCTGAAGACACCCGCGCTGGACGCCGTGGACCGCGGCACCGTGGCGAGCTGCTCTCGGTTACTAGGCCAAATGGCCTAATGTCTGACCGCCTGCAGGGACTCGCTACGCTGCGCGCCTCCGTATGTCCTCGGGGTGACGACGGAGCTAAACAGGGTCACCCCCGGCGTGCGACGCGTGCATGTCACGGGCCCTCGGAAAGGGAATGGTGTGATTAGCGTCGATAAACGCGGCTTCCGTGCCACGCTGAAATTTCGCGTGCTGGTCATCGCGGTGGTCCCAAGTCTGGTGCTCTTGATTTTCGGTGTTGGCGTGAGCGGGTATTTGCTCGTCAACGCCCTACAGGAGCGCGACAGGGCGCAGCTGCTTGATCAGGGCTACCAGATGGCATTGCCGTTTATGCCCACCATGAGTCAAGAGCGCCGTGCGAGTATGCTGGCGGTTTCCAATCCGGCCCCGGAGAACCGCGTGGCCTTGGCTCGGGCTCGCCAGGACATGGATGGTTCGCTGGCCCAGTTCCGGTCGATATCGTCTCAAGTTGCGGACGCTATGCCGTCTGGAGCGAAGTCGGCAATTGGGAATTTTGCTGCGAAATTTCCGCAACTTGTTGCCACCCGCCAGGCAATAGATGCTGGTCACATATCACGCCTCGACGTGTACCGCTCCTATAACGAGGTCGCGGACGCCACGATTCTCGCCGTGGGCGCCATCGGAAGAGACTCTATCGACAAGGAGGTAGCCCTCGATCGGGCGATGGCCTCCGATCTGGTACGTGTTTCAGATTGGCTGGATCGTGCTAATGCACTCGCCGCCGCAGCGTTGGCTGGTGACGGTTTGACGGACGAAGAGTTGCATGAATACAATCACCTAACTCAAGGCTACCGTGCAGAATTGGATGCTCTCGCACCCCGTTTGACGGAGCAGCAGAGCCAACTCGGCGCACTGCGTTCCTCCCGTGCGTGGGAGCAGCTGTCGGCCGAGGAAAATGCTGTTGTTGAGCAAGAGTACTCCGCACGCGCACGGAGTTCCTTTAACGCTAAGCCGTCGAGGACTGAAATATCCAAGATCCAACCATCGAATGCTGAGCCACCGCAAGTCGACCCACCAGTTCTCCCAGTCAGCGTCCAGGGTTGGCAGAATGCGGCTCACGAGAGTGCGACAATGCTCAGCAGTCTGGGGTTAGGCACGCTGGGGGCTCACGCAGCCAAGTTGGAGGCGGATCGAGCCGGCACTGCTCTTGTCCGTTCACTTATTGCTGCGC
Source organism: Pseudonocardiales bacterium (assembly GCA_025465385.1). Classification (GTDB taxonomy): domain Bacteria; phylum Actinomycetota; class Actinomycetes; order Mycobacteriales; family Pseudonocardiaceae. Next base: position 18,991 of record JAODNG010000433.1, on the reverse strand, counting down.
TGGTGACGCTGTGTGTGATCGCGGCAGTCGTAATCATTGCGATTCGGCTCAGCAACAACCTTATCCGGCGGTTGGTCCGGCTCCGCACAGAGACACTGAGACTGGCCGATGAACACTTGCCGCAGGTTGTGGAGCGGCTCCGCGCCGGTGAGCAGATCGACGTCGCTGTCGAGGTGCCCGAACTGGATTACGGGAACGACGAGATCGGGCAGGTGGCTGCCGCCTTCAACAAGGCGCAGCAGACGGCTGTGGCCGCGGCTGTACAAGAAGCGAAGACAAGGGAGGGCATCAACGCGGTGTTCCTCAACATCGCACGTCGAAGTCAAACGAACGTGCACCACCAACTGCAGGTCCTCGACGCGGCGGAGCGCGCGGTCGACAACCCTGACCAGCTCGAGCTGTTGTTCCAGTTGGATCATTCGACGACCAGAGAACGCCGGAACGCGGAAAATCTGATCATTCTCGGTGGCGGGCAGCTGGGCCGGCAGTGGCGCAACTCAGTGTCCCTGGTTGAGATCGTGCGCAGCGCTGTCGCCGAAGCTGAGCAATACACCCGCGTGACGGTCGCCCGTGTTCCTGACGTTCTGGTGGACGGCCGTGCTGTCGCCGACCTTATCCATCTGTTGTCCGAATTGATCGACAACGCCACCGCTTTCTCACCTCCCGGATCTCCCATCGAGGTGCGCGGCAACCCAGTCGGTAAGGGCGTGGTCGTCGAGGTGGAGGACCAGGGACTCGGCATTGAGGCTGAGCGGCGGGAGAGTCTCAACAAGATGTTCCGCGATCAGCCCGATTTCGGGCTAGTGGCGTTGCTTGAAGACCCTCGGATTGGTTTTTTCGTGGTGGCACGCCTAGCCCATCAGCATGACATGCGGGTGAGTCTGACGGAGTCGACTTACGGCGGCGTGCGGGCTGGCGTGCTGGTTCCTAGCGCATTGATCACTAGGCGCGACCGGCACTCGGAAGGTGAGCAGAACGGAAGCGATCACACTGACGAGTCGCCGGATCCGACTTCTCCCTCCATCGTTGACGAAGCCGTACTGCACGAAAATGGGTCGTCGCAGCTGCAAGCTAGGACCACTGAGCCGCAGCCTTCTGTGGTTGACACCAGTGCGGAGAAGACGGCGCCTCAGGGCACGGGGCGTGCGGATGATCGTCCCGCCCTACCGCGGCGTCGTCCACAGGAGCACCTCGCAAGCCAACTCCAAGCAGAGTTGGCTGCGGGTGCTGAAGGTCAGACCGCAGAGCGAGATTATGACCTCGCAGCTAAGCGGGCCCAAAATACTCTCTCTGCATTTCAACGGGGAACAGAGCGTGGTCGCACCAATGGCGATAAGCCCCAGTCGTGAGTCGGGACTGGACGAATAGTCTCAACGACGAGGAACCATGGTAAAACTGACGAAAACAATTGATCTACGGTGGCTGCTCGATGACTTCGTTGGACGGGTCGCTGCCACTGATCGCGTAGTGGTGCTTTCTGCCGATGGCTTGCTCGTCGGCCGATCGAGTAGTTTGTCGAACGAAGATGCTGAACACCTTTCGGCGATAGCGTCGGCGTTTCAGGGCTTAGCCCGCGGTGCCGCCCGGCACTTCGAAGGTGGGGGAGTTCGGCAGACACTGGTCGAGATGGATAATACGTTCTTGGTTGTGACCGCTGCGGGGCGAGGTGCTTGCCTTGCGGTGCTGGCTTCTGATAAAGCCGACCTCGGCCTGATTGCCTACGAGACGAATATCCTTCTCAAGAGAGTGGGCACATACTTGTCAACGGCGCCACGAAGCGCTGGTCCCGGCGATACGTGTGGTGCCCACGCATCATGAAAGTGGAAAACGAGTTTTGGTTCGATGAGGATGCAGGTCCTCTGGTTCGACCTTATGCGGTCGCCCGCGGTCGGACCCGGCCGACTCGTCATGACCTTGAGATGACTACGCTGGTTGTTGCGGTGAGCGCGGACCGCCACGTGGATGTGGACAGGGAATACGCTCATATTATAAAAATGTCCCGACGGCCGTTGTCGGTCGCTGAAGTGTCCGCGACGCTGAACCTACCGCTCGCGGTGGTCAAGGTATTGCTCAGCGATCTCATCGATTGGGGACTCATTATTTTCCGCTCTCCACCGCGAACATCAGATGTCCCCCGAACGGAACTACTGCAGGCGGTTCTCGATGGCATTCGTAAGCTCTGACATGCCGGTGACCCAAACTCTATCAGCCAGAGCGGTCAAGATTTTAATAGCGGGTGGGTTTGGCGTTGGCAAGACAACCATGGTGGGCTCGGTTAGCGAGATCCGGCCATTACGCACTGAAGAAATGATCAGTGAACTTAGCTCCGGCGTTGACGATATGTCGGGCATCGAGGACAAGACCACAACGACGGTCGCCCTCGATTTTGGGCGCATCACCATCAATCCCGATCTTATCCTCTACCTCTTCGGGACCCCAGGTCAAGAGCGTTTTTGGTTCATGTGGGATGAACTCGCTTACGAGGCGCTGGGTGCGGTCGTCCTCGCGGACACCCGGCGGCTGGAAAGTTGTTTTGCGGCGGTAGACTTCTTCGAACGAAGAAAAATCCCGTTTATAATTGCAGTCAATTGCTTCGATAACACGCCTGTGTACGAGTCTGATGAGGTTGGGGAAGCCCTAGGCATCGACAAGGCAATCCCAACCGTGATGTGCGACGTGCGCACACGAGATTCAAGCAAGCTGGTGCTGGTAACGCTACTGGAGTATCTCATCAGCTTGACGATGCCCGCCACCGCATCGGCGAAAGAATCCTCGCCGACACAATGAGCGCTATTCAGCGCCGGGTCACCAAGTTGTCGTGCACGTGGTCCGACTCGGCGAGCTACCGGTGCAGCATGGCGAAGTCATCGCGCCACGACGGAGGAAAGCGTCAGGATTGAGTCGCGGGGCTGACGAGGTGGAGTTTTTCGAGTGCGCGGAAAGTGTCGGAGGGCCGCCATGCGGCCGCTTCGGGTGTGAGTCGCCATTCGGTCAGTAACGGTAGCAGTTGCCGCAGGGTCTCCTGGGTCTCTGCGCGAGACAGGGCAGCTCCGAGGCAGAAGTGCGGTCCTGCACCGAAGGCGAGGTGCGGGGCGGGAGTTCGGGTGATGTCGAAGCGCTCGGGGTCGCGGAACTGTTCCGGATCCCGGTTCGCTGCGCCAAGCAGAACGAGGACGCGCTGGCCGGCGCGGATGGTCTGCCCGCCTAGTTGCCGGTCGATGAGGTTGGTCCGCCCGACGATCTTGGCGGGGCATTCGAACCGAAGTATCTCCTCGATCGCCGGCGTGATCAGCGCGGGATCACGCCGGAGCAGGTCGAGTTGGTCAGGGTGTTGCATCAGGGTGAGGACGCCGTTGCCGATCAGACTGGCGGTGGTTTCGTGCCCGGCGGTGAGCAGCAGGATGCAGGTGGCGAGCACTTCGTCGAGTGCGAGTGCGTCGCCGTCGTCGTCTCCGAGGGAGAGCAGCTGACTGGCCAGATCGTCGCCGGGCCGGTGACGGCGGTCGCCGAGGATGGGCAGCAGATGGAGAGCGAGGCTGGCGGTGGCCTCCTCGGCCGCGAGGACCGCCTCCTCGTCGGGGTCGAACTCCAGCATTCCCACCAGCTTGGGCGTCTCGGTACGCAACAGCTGCGCGCCCTCGATGTCGACGTCGAGCAGCTCGCACATCACGGCGAGCGGGATCGGATAGCCGATTTCGGTGATGACGTCAACCTCACCCGCGTTGCCGAGATCGGCAAGGGCGGCCTTGACCACCGCGGCGATCCGATGGCGCAGCGTGTCGATCGCCCGGGGGGTGAATGCCGGGGCGAGGAGCCGTCGGAGCCGGGTGTGGTCAGGGGCGTCCATCGTCAACAGAGTCGTGCCCAGCGTTTGGGTTCCGAGTTCGGCGCGATCGAACCGTGCGGCCAGTGCGGGGTTGCGGTTCGGGTCGCTGCTCCACCCCGGACCGCGCAGCACGGCGCCCGCCTCGGCGTAGGAACTGATCAGGAACGCGTCCAGATCGCCGTCCCAGCACACCGGGTGCTGTTCCCGCAGCGCGCGATAGGCCGGGTATGGATCAACGGTAGGGATCATCATGGCTCCACGGTCTTCAGTCCCCGCCGCGCCCAATGGTCGACATCGAGCTCGCCGATCTCGGTGGCGGGCGGCCCGTCCTCGTCCCATTCGCTGCGGATCGCCGCCCACGGCCCGGTAGCTTCCAGTTCGGCCAGCAGGGCAGTGAGTCCGAGGTCGATGCGGGTGAGGAACACATACTCTCGGGGCAGCTCGATGCGGCTCATCACCGAGCCAGTCGCGCCCCGGCGGGTGAAATAGCCCTGCACCACGGATGCGGCGTACGCCGGCGTGTAGGTGAATGGCTGCTCGGCCACCAGTGGTTGCAGCTTGTCTCGATACCATTCGAGCAGTTCGGCTGGTGTGGGTGCGTCTGAGGCGGTCAAGAAGCCGATCTCCACGAAGGCGCCCCATAAGGCTGCAGCGTCGTCGGTGACCGCGGCGGCGACGACCCGTTGCATCAGCGCGACCTGTTGTACGGAGAACTGGTTGACGCAACCGAAATCCAAGAACGTCACCGCACCGTCCTCGTGGAACAGGTAATTCCCCGGATGGGGGTCGGCGTGGAACATGCCCACCATCCGCAGGCTGCCCAGAGCGAACCGGTAGATCACCTCGCCCCACCGGTCCCGCAACTGTTGGTCCGCCTGCAGCGCCTGAGACCAGCGCATGCCCTCCACGAGATCCATGGTGAGCACCCGGCGGGTCGACAGCTGCGGCACCACCTCGGGGATACGGATAAACGGATGATCTCGGTATGCGTCAGCAAAGGCGGTCTGGTGGGCGGCCTCGATGCGGTAGTCGATTTCTTCGCCGATCCGGGCCGCCACTTCCCGGGCCACCGCGCGCACATCGAGCCGATTGGAGCCGGGCATTATCGCTCCGACCAGCTGTAGGAAGGTTGCCAGCAGCTCGGTGTTGTCCAGATCCGCCCGGATGGCCTGATCGACCCCGGGATACTGCACCTTGACCGCCACCCGCCGCCCGTCGGGCAGCCGTGCCGCGTGGACCTGCCCGATCGACGCCGCCGCGAACGCATGCGGGTCGAACTCCGCGAACACCTCCTCTGGCGGCGCGCCCAGCTCAGCTTCCACCACTGCGGCGGCCAGCTCCGGCGCCATCGGCGGCGCGTCGGCCTGGAGCCGGGCCATCGCGGCCTGGTACACCCGCTGCCGCTCCGGAGGGACCAACGACCCGAGCGCTACGAAGGACAGCACCTGCCCGGCCTTCATCAGCACGCCCTTCGAGTGGCCGAGCATGGCCGCGTAACGCTCACTCGTCCGCTCGTGAAACTCGGCGCTGTCCTCGCCGGTCAACCGCTTGCGCAGGGCAGCGACGACCGCCTCACCGGCGGTCCGGCCAACCAGCCCGGCCAGCGGAACCGTGCGGCTCAGCCGACTTCGACCATGCGCGGTCATACCGCTCCTCAGTTGACGCTTGACATGCCTAAGTAAATACTTTGGTGCCATGGGCGATCTGTCAACCGCGGCGACCCGGGATCGCATCATCGACGCGGCGATGGAGCTGTTCAGCGAGCACGGCTACCGCGGTACCAGCATCACCCGGATCGAAGAAGCTGCCGGGCTCAGCCCCGGCGCCGGCGGCATCTACCACCACTTTCCGTCCAAGGAAGCACTTCTGACCGCCGGAGTCGAGCGGCAGCTGAGCCGGCTCGCCGCCCTCCGCGACATTCGCCGGCTTTTCGCCGACCTCGGAGATCTGCGCACCGAGCTCACCATCGCCGCCCGATATGTTCTTGCCGAGCTCGACCAGGAGGCTCAACTGTTGCGGCTGCTCGCCAGCGAGGCTCGGCACGGACCGAAAATCCTCACCGACGCCGTCGTCCAGGTCGTCGACCTGACCTACCGCGAGTTCGCTGAGTGGATCACCGATCGATCTGGATCCGTTGTAGCCGCCCAACAGGCGGATGCCATCGCGACGATCGGGCTCGGCGCCCTGATCTCTGCACGACTACTTCCCAACCTGCTGGGCAGCGTGCAGGGCAGGGTCGACGACAGCGACATCGTGGAAACCTGGGTAAGTGCGCTCGAGCACCTCCTTACGACGGCTAAACCCAACCTCAATGCATGATTGGCTGTCGCTGAGGGTTTCTCGCCGACGGGCCTACTAGCCCAATGTCGTTCACGCGACGTGGACGATGGGTCGCCGGTCCGCAGCGGGTTCGGCCCGGCGAAGGATCTCCCGGGTGACGGGGGCTACTTCGCCAACACCGAAGATCAGGTAGCGGAGCAGATTCAGCACGGGGTCGCCCTCGGTCCAGTCAAAGTAGATGTGCGGAGCGGTTCCTGTGCTGTCCCGGATGCGCAGAAGCAGAGCAGCGATCGCGTTCGCGACGGCCGGGCTCGTGACGCGCAGGACGCGATAGCCATCACAGCGGGCGCCCGCGTCGTGCAATTCGGTTTCGAACTCCGGATGGATCGGTGATGGTGATCTCGAGAAACGATGGCGGTAGACAAACACCGCCGCTATGGCCGCAAAGACCACGGTGCTGCGCCGCCGCCTGGCGTGGTGGACCGACAGGGTTAGGGCGACGGCCGCTGAGGTGATCAGCACCAGCACACCGGTGACTAGGCACCGCCTTGGGCGTCGACGTTGGCTTGGAAAAGAACGGTCACCAGGAAGGCGATCGCCGTGAAAAGCAACACGAGCGGGCGCACTGTCCGTGCCCAGTGTGGGGCCATCCCCTAGCGGGGCAGGTAACGCGGGACAAGGTTGAGCAATCCCGCCATGGCGGAGGCCCCGGCGAACCACAGGATCGCGATCGTGCTCAGGTCGTACAAGGTGCCGAAGCCGTTGCCCAGCTGCTGGTGCGCCAGGAAGGCCAGGGCCCGCCCGTTGGCCGGACCACCGGACCGGAACGCGTCAGGAGTCGACACCGGGGAGGCACATGACCTTCCACCACCGACGCCTGCGGTGCTCGACGGAGGCTGGGCGTGCGGGCCGTGATGCTGCGTCGAGTGCGCCGCTAGCCCCTCCAGCAACCACTCACCTACCGGATGGCGCCCCTGCTCCCGTACGACCGCCACCTCCGGCTTCACCTACGGCGACGCGTACTGCGGAAGTCGTCGGTGTCGGTGGCGTCCCGCGCAGCGTCGGCCAGCGCCTGTTCGGCGCGGTCATCCTCTGCCACGCTCGCCGCAAACTCTGGGTCGTCCTCTGGCTGCTCGTCATCAACCGGCTCGATGTCGGTGATGATCGTATGCATGGCTGCTTCCTCGGCAGATGCGGCTCCACCGTCGATGCCGCGGTCGAAGCCCTCGATCGCGTCCGAGGTCTCCAGCGCAGCCCCGGCATCGGCGATCACGATCCGTCCAGAGCGATCGGTGTCCTCGAACGTCTGTTCAGGCTGTTCCCGGCGCAATCGATCGTCGAGCGACTCACCGTCACGCTGGCCGGCCGCGGTGACGGCGGGGTCGTCAAGTCCATACGGTCGATCCGGGGGGATGTAGCCGGCATCTAGAGGGTCAGCCAGGGGCGGCCCGACGATAGTCTCCGCAGCGTCCTCGTCGAGGACGGACGCGACGTCGGGCGCCTCGGGCTGTTGCTCATAGTCGTGCTGCCCCATTGCTTGATACCTTCCTGCTTTCGCCGCCGGTAGTAATCGGACGCCGTACCGGGTACCCGAACTTGGTCCGGCAACACGGCAATCGTGCGGTAATCCGGCCGAATAACCCTCGTCCCCTCAGGCTGAAGCACGTGACGACCACCGGCCTACCGCCCAGACCGTCACACTGACCCTGCGCGAGCTACCCGCCAGCTGAGCCGCCCGGAGCACACCAGTGATCACGGACATCCTCAGTCAATGGTGTTCCGAGAGGTAGCGGAGGAACCAATCCCGCGCTAGGCGAGCCACGTGCTCCAACGCCCCGGGTTCTTCGAAAAGGTGCGATGCACCCGGGATGATCGCGAGACGTTTCTCGCCCCCCAGTCTCGTCATCGCCTGGTGGTTGAGCTCGATAACGACCGGGTCGCGCTCGCCGACAATCAGCAATGTGGGTTGTCGCACCGCGGGGAGGTGTGCGTCAGCGAGGTCGGGTCGTCCTCCGCGGGAGACGACGGTGTGCACGGTGGCAGGCCGGGTTGCGGCGGCGATGAGCGCCGCCGCGGCACCGGTGCTGGCGCCGAAGAGCCCGAGGCTCAGGCCGGCGGTGGGTCCGTTGTCGGACATCCAGTCCGTCAGCGCCATGACCCGGGTAGCAAGCAGTTCAATGTCGAACCGTAGAGCTGTGGTCAGGATGTCCACCTGCTCTTCCTCCCGCGTGAGCAGGTCAGCGAGCACGGTGGCCAGTCCGGCGCGGTTGAGCTCGTCAGCCACGTAGCGGTTGCGTGGGCTATGGCGACCGCTGCCACTGCCATGTGCGAACAGCACCGCCCCACCCGGCGATCCGGGCAGCCCAATGTCGGCTTCCAGCACGGTTCCTGCGGCAGGTATATGCAGGCTCTGGTGGACCGCATTCATGGTGTTCACTGTGCCCTCCTCGGGTGGGCGACGAAGGTCGCCGGGATTCGCGAAGCGCTCTCTCGCTGCTCCTGCATTGCTTCAGACCGCGAAGGGGTAGGTCTCCGGAGCCTCGCCCTGCTCCCAGCCGGCAGTGCGTTCCAGTGGCTCCACTGCCCGGGTGTCGTCGATGTGGACGACGGCGTCGAACTGGTCAGCTACCCGAGCCTGGAAGTAGTGGCTCTGCCGCTCGGTGTCGGGCCGGTAGATAACCCCGATCGCGCGTTCCAGCCGCGCCGCACGCAGGGTTTCGGCGGCGTGTGGAGCGGCGCCGAAGAACAGCAGGAACTCCTTCTGCCCGACTTCGTGGAACAGTTCCTCCACACTGCCGGACAGCGCCGGGCGCACCGACTTGCGTTGCGCTGGTCCGCCCCAGTCATCAGCTGCGGTCACGGTCCCGCAATAGGTGGTGAAACCCAGATTGCGGCAGTCGGTGCCGAGGTGTTCGCGCACGAGCTGACCGACGTTTAACTCCCCCCGGGCCGCGACCTCCGTGGCGCGGGCATCGCCGATATGGGAGTTGTGCTCCCACACGACAAGCTTGGCCGGATCTCCCCTTTGGCCTGTCAGATGGTCCTGCAGCGCGTGAAGGGTGTCGACCATGTGGCGATCCCGCAAGTTCCACGACGAGGCGCGCCCGCTGAACATCGAGCGGTAGTACTCAGCGGCGTCCTTCACGGTTTTGGCGTTCTGGTGTGCGTAGAACAGTTCGTCCTGGGCCAGCAACCCGTCCCGCCTGGCGTACTCAAGGGCATGGCGTTGCAGATCTACGAGCTGTTCGACCACTTCCTGCTCGCACGTCTGACCACCGCCGAACGCGGCCTCGAAACCGTAGGTCTGGCCGTCGTCGCCGCCGTAGTGGTCGAAGCAGGCATAGCGCTCGCGGGCGCGTGCGGCGGCGCCGGGGTCAACCCGCTCCAGGTAGGCGATGACCTCCCGGATTGATCGATACAAGCTGTAGAGGTCCAGGCCATAGAAACCGGCCTTTCGCCGCTCATCGCGGACTCGGTCATTGTGCTCACGCAGCCACCCGATGAAGTCGAGCACCACGGCATTGCGCCACATCCAGGTGGGGAAACGCTCAAAGCCGCGCAGAGCCTCCTCCGCTGTCGCGTCCTTGCTGCGGCCGTAGACGTACCGGTTCACCCGGTAGGCGTCCGGCCAGTCACCCTCGACCGCCACCGCGCAGAATCCGCGTTCCTCAATGAGCCGCCGAGTGATCTCGGCGCGGGCGGCGTAGAAATCGCGGGTGCCGTGCGATGCCTCCCCCAGCAGCACCACCTTTGCGTCACCGACCAGGTCGAACAGCGCCTCATCGGACGGCACGCCGTTCTCGGTGGGTAGCGCCGCTGCCTGGATAACCCCCACTTCCGTGAGAGCCTGGGTTCCCATGGGGCCGGGTGCCGTTGTCGTTGAGGCGCGCAGCAGGTCCCGCACCTCCTCGTCGGTGGTCTGGGTGAAGTCCCAATACGACCGGCCGACCGCGAGGAACGGCGACGGGGTGGTGGCGCAGACCACCTCGTCGACGATCGCCGCGAGCTCCTGGCAGGTGGACTGCGGTGCCGCCGGCACGGCGACGACGATCCTGGCCGGCCGGTGCAGGCGCAGAGCGTCGATCGCCGCGCGCATGCTCGAGCCAGTGGCGAGACCGTCGTCTACGAGAATCACGGTCTTTCTCGTGACGTCGGGCATCGGTCGGCCGTTCCGGTAGGCCAGCTCACGGCGGATCAGCTCGCGGCCCTCCCGCTCGGCTATCCGTTGGATAACCTCGGGGGCTATGTCGAGGCCTCGAATGAGATCGTCATTGACGACGACTATCCCGCCACTGGCGATCGCCCCCATGGCCAGCTCTTCGCGGCCCGGCACGCCGAGCTTGCGGACCACGAAGACATCGAGCGGGGCACCCAGGGCTCGCGCAATCTCGTAGGCCACCGGCACACCGCCCCGCGCCAACCCCAGAACCACCACGTCGCAGCGTCCCCGGTAGTGCTCCAGCAGACCCGCCAGCACCCGCCCGGCATCCCGACGGTCACGGAACAATCGATCCGGCGCCCTGCCTTCTCTCGGATCGCGACGCATCCGACCTTCAGTCGATTCGGTTCGTGTCATCGAGACAGACCTCGGCTTCGGAGACGAAGCCGAGCTGGCTCCGGCATGGATGCAGACAGTGGAGGCGCGTCGGCGTGCATGACAATTACGTCAGGAAGCAACCGACTCGGCGCCGCTGGTCTCAGAGCCGCCGATCTCGATCCGGCGGGCCTTGGCTCCCTCAGCGACCGGAATACGGATTGTCAATACACCCCGGTCGTAGTCGGCCTGGATGTTGTCGAGGTCGAGGCCATCGGTCAGGTGTAGCTGACACGTGAAGGTGCCGTGCAGTCGCTCGGATACCAACCACTGCGAGTCTTCGATCTTCGGCCGAGGCCGGCTTGCCTTCACGGTCAGGACGTTGTTCTCCACGTTCAACTCGAGCGAGTCAGGGTCGATGCCTGGAATGTCTAAGTTCACGATCAGCTGGTCGCCGTCCCGGTAAGCGTCCATGGGCATCGTCCGCTTCCCAGCGGTGTTCGAATCATGCTGAGCGGAGTGATCGGCCCGGTCCAAAGGCTCGATTGCGACGATCATCCTTCCTCACCCTCTCTTCGTTGGGTCTGTCTACGGTGCGGTTGCCCACTTTGTGCCGCGTCCACTGTGAACGACCTACTGCCTTGCAGCAGCGATAATGCGTGGCTCTAGCTGGGAACGCCTCGGCCTCTCAGCGCCATAATTGACAGCCGAGTTGACCCAGCGGGACGGACCAGCCAGGAGGTCGCCCGAACAAGATCATGCTGTCCGGATTGAGCCAGCGCATGGTCTCGGCCGCAACGGGTACGTAGTGCTGACCTCGACCATCGGGAGGGCAGATGGACTCCGGGTACTACCACGGTTTCGTTGCCGTATCGCGTTCCCCGCGGGAGGACAACGGCTGGGCTAGCGAGCACCACAACTTGGGACAGGAGAACAGAGAAATATGGCTACGAAGGGTAATGCGCACGGTGCGTGGGGTTGGTAATGAGTGAACAAGGAAAACAGGCGGGGGCAAGCACCGCGGAGCTGGGCGAGCCGATCGCCTACCTCGCTCTTAAGGAAGGCACTCCAGTCTATGACCGGACCGGAGAGCGTGTCGGCGTCCTGGAGCACGTCGTTGCCGACGAGCCCACAGACATCTTCGAAGGCTTGATCGTGCACACGTTGCCGCTACCGGGCCGTCACCTGTTCGCCGATGCGGACCAGATAGCTGCACTGCACGAGCGAGGAGTGCTGCTGTCGGTTGATCGCGACGAACTTCATGATCCGAGCCAGAAGTCCACCAGGCAGACCAACCCGAGCAACCCGGTGGACAGCCCGCTTCAGGCCCGACTGCGCCGCGCCTGGGACTGGATCAGCGGGCAGCTCTGACACACGCCGCCGTACGAATGGCGCATTCTTCAGCCCAGTCGCTGGTCTGGTCGGCGATGGTGGCGGGCGTGGCCGCGATCGCGATAACCACGATGGCTACCGCCGCGATCGTGATGACCGCCGTGATAATGATCGTGGTCGTGATCACGATCACGGCTGGCGTTAGGACAGGTAACTCCGCATTGCTTCGAAGGCGGTGGCTTACCACTCTAGTGAAGAGGAGTAAGCCACCGCCCTGCTCGAAGCCCATTCCCCTATTGGTGCTGGGGCGCGTCGAGTTCCCGGAGGTCGACGGCCTCGCCGTTGGCCGTGAGCGCGACGTCGATATTCCCCCGGGTGGCATTGGAATATGGGCAGACACGATGCGCGGCACGGACCAGCTCGATGGCCGCCGCGGGGTCGCTGACTGAGGGAAGGGCGACGTCAAGGGTCACGGCGAGCTTGAAGCCCCCGTCTCCAGTGGGCAGTAGCATCACTTTGGAGTCGATCGCCACGTCACCGGCTTGTTGCCGGGCCCGACGTGCTGCGACGCCGAGAGCGCCCTCGAAGCAGGCGGCGAACCCGATCGCGAAGAGCTGTTCGGGGTTAGTCCCGCCTCCTTCACCACCCATCTCTGAGGGAAGGCGCAGCTCAACCTCCAGAGTACCGTCGGAGGTGCGCCCGTGTCCCTCGGCTCGACCGCCGGTCACGTGTGCTTCTGCTGTGTAGAGAACCTTGCTCATCCCTGCTCCTGTTCGACGTTGGTCTCCACACCACCGGCCTTGCCAGAGGGCCGCCGCGGCCAGGAGCATCTCGTAGCCGCCGGTGTGTCGATATGGACACCGTACGGGCAGACCGCGGTCCAGGTGGCCGATCCTCTGCCGGGCGGACCGGCACAATGATCACCTGTTACCGCGAAGTGTCAGCGTGAATAAGTTGGACTGAGCCATTCCGATTAGATCACCGACAAAGACGCACGGTTCGCGTGACGACATCGTAACAAAAGCCCTTTACCGTTTGTGCACACCAAATCGGAGGCGTACGGCTACAGGAGCTGTCATGACCGACATCGCGCAACATGCGCACGAACAGCTGGTACCCCCAGGGGATAGCACCGGCCGCAATGGTCTCGTCGAAACGGCGGTCAGATCCGGATACGACCCTCGCCTCACCAACGCGGACCTCGCCCCGCTGCGCACCCAGTCCTGGGGGGCGTACAACATCTTCGCGTTCTGGATGTCGGATGTGCACAGCGTCGGCGGCTACGTCACGGCCGGCAGTCTGTTCATGCTCGGGCTGAGCAGCTGGCAGGTGCTCGTCTCGCTGCTGATCGGAATCAGCATCGTGCACCTGTTCTGCAACCTGGTGGCCAAGCCAAGTCAAGCCACCGGGGTTCCCTACCCGGTCATCTGCCGCAGCGTGTTCGGCGTGCTGGGAGCGAACGTGCCGGCCATCATCCGGGGTCTGATCGCGGTCGCGTGGTACGGCATCCAGACATACTTGGCGTCGGTCGCGCTGAACGTGGTGCTGCTCAAGCTGTTCCCCGGCCTCATGCCGTATGCCGACGTCCACAAGTACGGTTTCCTCGGCCTCTCCTTACTGGGGTGGTGCTCCTTCACGGTGCTGTGGGTGGTGCAGGCGGCGGTGTTCTGGACCGGGATGGAGACCATCCGCCGGTTCATCGACTTCTGCGGCCCGGCGGTCTACGTCGTGATGTTCCTGCTCGCCGGTTACCTGATCTACCGGGCCGGTTGGGCCGCGATTGACCTCAATCTCGGCGAGGTGCGGTACACGGGCATGCGCGCCGTGCCGGTGATGCTCGGCGCGATCGCGCTGGTGGTCTCCTACTTCTCCGGCCCGATGCTTAACTTTGGCGACTTCTCCCGGTACGGCAGGTCGTTCGCGGCGGTCAAGCGCGGAAACCTGCTCGGCCTGCCGGTGAACTTCCTGGTGTTCTCCATCCTGGTGGTGGTCACCACGTCCCTCACGTTGCCGATCTTCGGTCAGCTGATCACTGATCCGGTGCAGACGGTGGCACGCATCGACAGCACGGTCGCCATCGTTCTGGGCGCTCTGACCTTCACGATCGCCACCATCGGGATCAACATCGTAGCCAACTTCATCTCGCCGGCATTCGATTTCTCCAACGTGAACCCGCAACGGATCAGCTGGCGGGCCGGCGGAATGATCGCGGCCGTCGGGTCGGTGCTCATCACTCCGTGGAACCTCTACAACAGTCCGGAGGTTATCCACTACACGCTCGAGACGCTGGGCGCGTTTATCGGACCGCTGTTCGGGGTGTTGATCGCCGACTACTACCTGGTGCGTCGCCAGCGGGTGGTGGTGGACGACCTTTTCACCATGTCGCCCGGCGGCCGGTACTGGTACCGAGGCGGCTACCACCCACCAGCGATTATCGCGACAGCCATCGCGGCGGCGATCGCGATGGTCCCCGTGCTGTGGACGCACGGCCCCGGGATGACGATCGCCGTGCAGTACACCTGGTTCATCGGGATGGCCGTCGGCCTAGGGATCTACCTGGTAATCGGCCGGAAGGCGGCCTCCGTGCCGGTCGACGCGCGGTAGGTCTCGTGCGCCAATCCGGGTCAGCTGAGCGTGCCCGTGCGACGATTGTGCCGGCCGGAGGTGAGGTCAGCAGTGATCGAGGCGACGACGGTGATCCGCGCGGCCAGGGTGGTGACAGCCGATGGGGAGCGCCCGGCGATGATCATCGTCCGGGCATGTCTGATCATCGATGTCACTGACCTCACAGGCCGCGGTGCCCCGTCGCTCAGCGCGGCTGCCACCGTGGAGATCCCCGAAGGATGGGTGGTGCTACCCGGACTGGTGGACAGTCACGTCCATGTCAACGAGCCCGGACGCACGCACTGGGAGGGTTTCGCGTCCGCGACCGCCGCCGCGGCCGCCGGCGGCATCACCACGATCGTCGACATGCCCCTCAACAGCATCCCGGCCACCGTCGATATCGCCGCGCTACGCACCAAGCAGGCCGCCGCGCGTGGACAGCTCACGGTGGACGTCGCGTTCTGGGGCGGCGCGGTACCAGGAAACGCGGGTCAGCTCGGTGTGCTGCATGAGGCGGGCGTGGTCGGCTTCAAGTGCTTCCTGCTGCCCTCGGGCGTCGAGGAGTTCGCCCCGCTCGAACCGGCTGAGCTGGCCGACGCGATGGCCACGATCGCCGGGTTCGGTGGGCTGCTCCTCGCGCACGCCGAGGACCCGGCGATCATCCACGCTGCGCCGGCTCCGCGTGGGCGGCGCTACGCCGACTTCGTGGCGTCTCGGCCACCGTCGGCCGAGGTCACCGCGATCGAGGCGCTGCTGGCCCAAACCCGGCGCACGGGATGCCGCACCCACGTCGTGCACCTGTCCAGCGCCGCGTCGCTGCCACTGATCCGAGCGGCCAAGGATGAGGGACTCCCGGTCACCGCCGAGACCTGCCCGCATTACCTCACCCTGCGCGCTGAAGACGTGCCCGACGGCGCGACGCAGTTCAAGTGCTGCCCGCCGATCCGCGATGACGCCAACCGCGAGTTGCTGTGGGGCGGCCTGCTCGATGGCACGATCGACTGCGTGGTGTCCGATCATTCGCCGTGCACCGCCGACGCCAAGCAGCTCGACACCGGCGACTTCGGCGAGGCCTGGGGTGGCATCGCGTCGCTGCAGGTCAGCCTGCCGGCGGTATGGACCGAGGCGGCGGCGCGCGGGATCGGGCTGGCGCAGGTGGCGCGGTGGATGTCTACCGGCCCCGCTGCGTTGACCGGGCTGACCGACCGCGGCGCGATCTGTCCCGGCAAGCGAGCTGACCTGTGCGTGGTGGCACCCGACGAGACGTTCGAGGTCTGCCCAGCCCGGCTACAGCACCGCAATCCGATTAGCCCTTACACCGGACGCACGCTGCGCGGCGTGGTGCACCAGACCTGGCTGCGCGGAACGCGGATCGGCGCCAACCGGCGCGACGGAAAATTGGTGCACGCGGGCCTCGGGATAAGCAGGACCGGGGATGGCTGAGCAGGACAGCGACCTGGGAGGGTTGCCGGACCTGGCGAACCTGGCGCTCGGTGGAAGTGTGATGTACGCCAACGACGAGTTCTTCGCCGACGCACATAACCTGATCAAGCCCACATCACCAACGCACGACCCGGCGAGCTACGGCCCCCGAGGCAAGATCTATGACGGGTGGGAGACGCGTCGCCGGCGCGACGCCGGGGTGGACTTCGCAGTCGTCCGGCTCGGCGTGCCGGGGATTGTGCGCCGCGTTGTCATCGACACGGGCTACTTTCGGGGTAACTACCCCCCGTACGCCTCCGTCGAGGCGACCACGCTGCTCGGCTACCCCTCGGTCGAGGAAGTGCTCGCGGCGCCGTGGCACACCCTGGTCGACAAGACCGACCTGGACGGCGACGCGGCCAACCTGGCGGAGGTGAGCGCGCCCGACCAGCTCGTCACGCACGTGCGGTTGACCATCTACCCGGATGGCGGGGTAGCCCGGTTCCGCGTACTCGGCGAGGTGGTACCCGACCCGCGCCTGCTGGGGGGACGGATCGACCTCGCCGCCGTGCGCCACGGCGGCCTGATCGAGGCATGCAGCAACGGGTTCTACTCCGCCCCGACCAACGTGCTCATGCCGGCGCAGGCGCAGGTCATGAGCGACGGTTGGGAGACCGCGCGGCGGCGCGACGATGGCAACGACTGGCTGACCGTCCGGCTCGGCGTGCCTGGCGTCGTGCATCACGCGGTCATCGACACCGCGTACTTCTTCGGCAACGCGCCTGGCACGGCGCGACTGTCCGACGCCGAGACCGGCGCTGTGCTGCTGGCCAGCACCCGGCTGCTACCCGGCACCGAGCACCGGTTGAGGGTCCGGTGCGAGTCCCCGGTGCGGCTGGTCCGGCTGGACATCTATCCCGACGGCGGGATCTCCCGGCTGCGGCTGCACGGCGAGGTGCCGGCGGAGCTGCGCGAGCGGGTCGCGCAACGCTGGCTGAACCTGCTCCCGCCGGCCGCGGCGGCCGGCGTCGACTACACGGAGTTCTACGGGTGAGCCTCGACCCCCGGGTCGTCGACCGCCTGAACGTCCGGCTCGCGGCTGACGACGCCGCCCGTCACGACCGCTATCCCGGCTCGGCGCCGGACCAGCCGGTACACACCGTGTACGTGCCAGCCGGCCGGTTCGCTGCCAGCACTGTCGGCGAGTGGGGCGCGGCGGCGTTGGCCGCACTGGACACCCACGGCCCGCTGCCGACCGCGGACGGCGGCTGCGACCAGCGGGTCGATGTGCTGGTGCGGGCCAAGCTGGCGACCGAGCCGATCGAGGACCTGCGCATCGACGTGGAGGACGGTTACGGCAGCCCCGGCGACGAGACCGAGGATGCCGACGTGCGGGCCGCCGCCATCGCGCTGGCCCGCACCGTCGCCGATGGCACCGCACCCCGCTTCGTCGGTATCCGGATGAAGTCGTTGGAGAGCCCGACCCTGCGGCGCGGGATCCGTTCCCTGGACCTGTTCCTGGACACCCTGCTCGGTGCGGTCGCGCTGCCCGCCGGGTTCCGGGTGACCCTGCCGAAGGTCACCACGGTCGCGCAGGTCGAGGCCATGGTGGAGCTGTGCGTCGCGCTGGAGGCCGAGTACGAGCTGGCGCCGCTGCGCGTCGAGCTGCAAGTGGAGATGCCGCAGGCGATCCTCGGCCCGGAGGGGACGGCGCTGGTCGCCCCGATGATTTCCGCCTGCGCTGGGCGCTGTGCGGGGCTGCACTACGGCACCTACGACTACAGCACCTCGGTGGAGATCGCGGCGGCATACCAGAGCATGGAACATCCGGCGGCCGACCACGCCAAGGCGGTCATGCAGGTGGCGGCGGCGGGCACCGGGGTACCGGTATGCGACGGGTCGACGAACGTGCTTCCGGTCGGCGATACCGAACAGGTGCGCGTTGCCTGGGCTCTGCACGCCCGGCTGGTTCGCCGATCCCTGGAGCGCGGCTTTTACCAGGGCTGGGACCTGCACCCGGCGCAGCTGCCGACCCGGTTCGCCGCGACGTTCAGCTTCTACCGGGACGGGCTGGCTGCCGCCGCCGCCCGGCTGGGGGCATACCGGCGGCAGCGGCTGGATGGGGTGCTGGACGAGCCGGCGACCGCCCGGGCGCTGGCCCGGTTCCTGCGCCGGGCGATGGACTGCGGGGCGGCTGAGGCTGCCGAGGTCAGTGCGCTCGCCGGCGTGACACCTGCCGAGCTGACCGACCTCGCTGCACGCTGACGCTCAGCGTCCGGCGATTAGTCGCCAGAGGCGGTCAGCTGACAGCGGCAGCTGGTACGGGCGCAACCCCGTCGCGTCCCGGATCGCATTGGCCAGCGCGGGGGCCACCGGGTTGTAGGGCGACTCGCTCATCGACTTCGCGCCGAAGGGCCCCAGCTGGTCGACCGTCTGCGCGAAGTACACCTCGGTGTTCGACACATCGGCCAGCTGAGGGATGTGGTAGTTCCGCAGCACCGAGGTGAGTACGCGCCCCTGCCCGTCCAACCGCAGGTCCTCGTACAACGCGGACCCGATCCCCTGGGCGACCCCACCGTCGACCTGCCCGCGGCACTGCTCCGGGTTGAGCACGGTCCCGGCGTCGGCCGCGTGCGCCGACTGCAGGATCTGCACCCGACCGGTTTGCGGGTGCACCGCTACCCGGAAGGCATGCACGTTGAACGCCACCGAGCGCGGTGTGCCGTCGTGGCGGGCATGCGCCCTCAGCGGAGCGATCTCGGCCAGCTCGACGAGCAGCTCCCCGGACTGCACCCCCACCGGTCCCAGCCGGCCGTCGGTGACGCCTGCCAGCGCGGCCGCGCGGTCCAGGATCTGCCGGCGCAAGTCGGTCGCGGCCGCGTGCACGGCGCGCCCTGCCACCACACTGCCTGCCGAGCCGAACGCCCCGGTGTCGTAGCCGACGGCGTCGGTGTCGGACTGGTGCACCGTGATCCGCTCCGGCTCGGTGCCGA
>JAODNG010000426.1 GCA_025465385.1 Pseudonocardiales bacterium | reverse complement strand
GCCGCTCGAGCTCCTCCCCGCTGGAGGAACGCACGTTGGTGAGCTTGCGCTCCCGGCATACGTTGAGGTCCAGGTCCTCGGCGCGGGGATTCTCGCCGACCACCATGCCGGCGTAGACGGCCGCGCCAGGCTCGACGAAGAAGGTTCCCCGGTCCGCCAGTTGCGTCAACGCGTACCCGGTGACCGCGCCGGAGCGGTCGGCGACCAGCGATCCGGAGCGACGGGTGCGCAGCTCGCCCACCCATGGGCGGTAGCCGTCGAAGACGTGGTGGACCACACCGGTGCCCCGGGTGATGGTGAGGAACTCGGTGCGAAAACCGATCAGTCCACGGGACGGAACCGTGAACTCCAGCCGCACCCAGCCGTCTCCGGAGGTAGCACCGAGTTGCTCGGTCCGGCCCTTGCGGGCGGCCAGCAGCTGCGTCACGGCACCGACGTACTCCTCGGGGACGTCCACGGTGAGGTGTTCAAACGGTTCATGCAGTGTGCCGTCCACAGTGCGGGTGACCACCTGCGGCTTGCCGACGGTGAGCTCGAAGCCCTCGCGCCGCATGGTTTCCACCAACACAGCCAGCGCCAGCTCGCCACGACCCTGCACTTCCCAGGTGTCCGGCGATTCGGTGGGCGACACCCGGATGCTGACATTGCCGACCAGTTCGGCGTCGAGCCGGTTGCGGACCAGGCGGGCGGTGAGCTTGCGACCCCCGCCGCGTCCCGCCAGCGGGCTGGTGTTGATCCCGATCGTCATCGCGATCACCGGTTCGTCCACGGTGATCCGGGGCAGCGGGCGCGGATCGTCGATGTCGGCGAGAGTGTCCCCGATCGTGATCTCCGCGATGCCCGCGATGGCGATCAGGTCACCGGCTTTCGCGCTGGTGGCCGGAACCCGGTCGAGCCCCTCGGTGCGCAGCAGCTCGGTGATCCGGACCGGCCGGATCGTTCCGTCTTCCCGGCACCACGCCACGGTCTCGCCCTTGTGCAGCCGGCCGGCCCGGACCCGGCACAGCGCGATCCGGCCCAGGAACGTCGACGCGTCGAGGTTGGTGACGTGCGCCTGCAACGGTGCCTGCTCATCACCGGCGGGCGGCGGCACGTGCGTGAGGATGACGTCGAACAGCGGCGTGAGGTCGTCGGCGTCGGGCATCTCGCCGTCGCGCGGGCGGGTCAAACTGGCGCGGCCGGCCCGGGCGCTGGCGTAGATCACCGGCAGGTCCAGCACCGCCGCAGCCGTATCGGCTTCGAGGCCTTCTAAGTCCGAGGCGAGATCCAGCAGCAAGTCATGGGTCTCCTCGACGACAGTCACGATCCGGGCGTCCGGGCGGTCGACCTTGTTCACCACGAGCACTACCGGCAGATGGGCGGCCAATGCCTTGCGCAGCACAAAGCGGGTCTGCGGCAACGGGCCCTCGCTGGCGTCGACGAGCAGCAGCACGCCGTCCACCATGGACAACCCACGCTCCACCTCGCCGCCGAAATCAGCGTGCCCGGGAGTGTCAACCACGTTGATAGTGACCGGACCATCGGGGGTGGACCGGGTGACCGCGGTGTTCTTGGCCAGGATCGTGATGCCCTTCTCCCGCTCCAGATCACCGGAATCCAGCACGCGGTCCACTTCGGTGCGCCCGGAAACGGCGCCGGACTGGCGCAACATGGCGTCCACGAGCGTCGTCTTGCCATGATCGACATGCGCCACGATGGCGACGTTGCGCAGGTCGGTGCGCAGGCGGGCGGGTGCGACAGTGGGCACGCAGGAACTCCTCGATTGGATGCCGGGAACTCCAATGTTACTCGGCGGCACCGGTGTCACCGGCCGCACCACATCGTTGGGCCCTTAACAGCACTTCGAGATCAGGCAGAATGGCGCGATCAGCGTCCAACCAATCCAGCTCCGCCAAGTTGGTGACGTCCACCCACCGCAGTGCTGCATGCTCGACCGGCACCGGTGTTGCCATCGGCTGGGCAAGCCGCGCGACGTGTACCCGCAGGACGTGTCCCCCGGGTAGCGGCACGTCCGGACCGAGCTGTTCGCCCGCCACGATCTCGACGGCGAGCTCCTCACGACACTCCCGGAGCAGCGCTTCTCGGGCGCTCTCGCCCGGCTCGACCCGGCCGCCCGGCAGCTCCCAACGACCCGCAAGCTCCAGTGGGTAGGCCCGCTGCTGCGCGAGCACCCGACCCGCGCGCACCAGGGCCGCCGCGACCACCACCGCCCGGGCCGTGTGAGGTTTCCCGGCGCGGACGACCCGGGACTGCGTGGTGTGATGGCGCACGCGGACGATAGTGGCGGTGCTCGGTGTCGCCGGGAAGGGCTGCCGGGCCAAACGGCGCTGCCCGGCCGGTTGGTAGTCCTTGAAGGGGGCCCAACGGTCAGCGCACCTTTACATCCGGTCGCACCGGGCGACTAGCCTGCACGGATGGCCGAAAATGATGTGCTCATCGACGTTGAGACCCTGGTGGGAATGCTCACCGGTGAGGATCCGCTGGACGCGGCTGGCATCCGGTTCATGCTCGATGCACTGACCTTGGCGACCGATAGCGCACTGGGCTTTCTTTCCGCCCAGATCGAGTGCCACACCGCCCAGAAGGATGCGATCCACCGCGGTGTAGTCCAGGCGCAGCTTGCGGCGCTGCGGTCGCAGGCGCGCAGCAGGGAGGAGAAGGCCGCGGTCGCGCTCATCGCCGCTCGCGCTGCCGAAGGTGCCGGGGACTCCACGACTGCCTGCGACGTGCTCGCCGAGGCGCTGACGCTGCGCCCGGGCCTGGAGCCGGCGTTGCACGACGCCGCCCAGTACGCCGCGGCGCGCGGAGATTACGTCACCGCGGACCGGTACCTGCGGCGCTCCGATATACCTAGCCCGCTACGAGCAGGGTTGAGCGAGGCCATCGCCGCAACACCCCCCGACGTCGGGCGCAACACGGCCTGCCCGTGCGGGTCAGGCCGCAAGTTCAAGGCCTGCTGCCGGCTGGATGCGGTATCTCCCCTGAGCGCTCGGGCGCAGCTCATCTACGCACTGCTGGGCACCTACGCCGAGCGCGCTCCCGGCCTGAAGGTGATCACACCACTGATTGAGCGCACCGAGGACGCGCAACGGTACGCGATGTTCATGCTGGATCTGGCGTTGTTCCATGGCGGCCTGGTGGAGAAGTTCCTCGCCGCCCGAGGTCACTGGCTGCGTCCAGACGAACGCCAGCTCATCGAGGGGTGGCAGCGGATCCCGATCACCCTCTATGAGGCGATCGATGTTGCCCGGGACACCAGCGTCACGCTGCGCGCCCTGCCGGACGGCGACCCGATCGAGCTGGCCGACACGTTGTTCTCGCAATCCGCGCACCGGCTGCAGCTGTTCTGCGGCCGGGTGCTCCATGACGACACCGGACCTCGAATGCTCGCGGTGCCCGTCGACGTTTCCCGGCAACGCCGTCGCGAGCTAGCCGGTCTGCTCGCCTCAGGTCCATCGATGGAGCAGATCGCGGACTTCTTCGCTCCCGAGCCGCCCATCCAGTTCCGCAACAGTGACGGCGACGACCTGTACGAGTGCAGCGTCACCTACCAGGTGCCCGGCCCGCAGGAGGCCTTCGACCGCCTCATCGACCGGCTGACCCGGACCGACGAGGACGTCGTCGCCTGGCATCGGCAGCTGCCCGACGGGCGGGTGCTGAACCTCGGGGTGATCCAACGGACCGGCGATAACCTCACCGTCGCCGCGAACTCTCTCGCGCGGCTGGCCGAACTCGAGACCCAGCTACGCGACGTCGTCCCGGAAGCCGTCGAACTTCACCGGGAGGCCAAGCGCGTCAGCGAGGAACCCGACGGCCGCGAGGGCCGCGCCATCATCCTGGAGAGCTACTTTCTCGACGCGACGGCCACCACCGATGCGGACGACGTCAGCGAACGCCTGGGCCGCGACGCCGAAACGAGCTGGCTGGACTCTCCTGGCGTGATCGGTGATCTGAGCCCCCGGGAAGCTGCCGCCTCCGACGATCCGGCCATCCGCGCCGAACTGCGCAGCATCATCGACGACGTCGAAGCCATCCTGCTGCAAACCGAGCGCGCCGGGCAGCCGACAACAGGTCTGATGAGCCCGCACCGCCTCCGCGAAGCGTTGGCGAGGGACTGATCAGGTGACGGCCGGCTCGGCCACCCCGGCCGCGACCGCTTCGCTGGTTGACCTGCCAGCGCCGGCGATCCGGGTCCGTGGTTTGCGCAAGGTGTTCGGTTCCACCGTGGCGGTGTCCGGCGTGGACCTCGACGTGCCGGCCGGTGCCGTGCTGGGTGTGCTGGGTCCGAACGGTTCGGGTAAGACCACGATGATCCGCATGCTGTTGGCGCTGTCCCGACCCACCGCGGGCACCGTGGAGCTGCTGGGAGCCCCCATGCCTGCCGCCGCCGGCGCGGTGCTGCCGCATGTCGGAGCGCTGGTGGAAGGTCCTGGGTTCCACCCCTTCCTGTCCGGCCGGGAGAACCTGCGGCGGTGCGCAGCGGCCGAGCCACTGCTGTCCAGCCGAGCGATCCCGGATGCGGTGGAGGGCGTCTTGAGCCGAGTCGGCCTGGCGAGTGCCGCAGGGCGGCGCTACCGCGCCTACTCGCTAGGCATGAAACAGCGCCTGGGCCTGGCTGCGGCCCTGCTGGTGCCCCGGCGTCTGGTGATCCTCGACGAACCGACCAACGGCTTGGATCCCGCTGGCACCCGGGACGTCCGGACGATCATTGCCGAGCTGCACGCCGGCGGCGCCACCGTGCTGGTGTCGTCGCACCTGCTCGCCGAGGTGGAGGCGACCTGCACGCACGTCGCGGTGCTCGACCAAGGGTCCCTGATCGCCGCGGGTCTGCTGGCCGCCCTGCTCGACGGCGGGGCACCCGCGCTGGACGTGCGCACCCCCGATTCCGCCGTCGCGATGCAAGCGCTGCGCGAGGCCGGGATCGGTTGCTCGATCCGCCCCACCGGGGTGCGTGTCGATCTCGCCGGGACCGACCCACCCACCGTGGTCGCCCTCCTGGTCGGCGCCGGTGTGGCGGTGCACGAGGTGCAGCGCTGGCGGACCGGGTTGGACGAGCTGTTCGCCCAGCTCACCGAGGGGAACAGCCCGTGACAACCCCTGTACCCGCGAGTAGCACGACCCTGTCCGGCCCGGTACACGCCCCCCTGGGGCGGCTGGTGAGAAGCGAGCTGCGCTGGGTGCTGC
>JAODNG010000395.1 GCA_025465385.1 Pseudonocardiales bacterium | reverse complement strand
TGCGCGACAGCTCCGGCGCGACGTTGACGTGATCATCGTGGGCGTGTGTGCACACGATGGCCAGCACTCGCCGGTCGCCGACGGCTGCGGCGATCGCTTCGGCGTCGTGCGCGGCGTCGACGACGATCACCTCCCGCTCGTCACCGATCAGCCAGACGTTGTTGTCGACCGCCCAGGTGCCGCCGTCCAGGCTGAAGGTGCCCGACGTGACGACCCGCTCGATCACCGTGCGCTCCCTTCGGTCGCACTCACGGACTGGGTAGCAGCACGACGCTGCGCAGTACCTCGCCGCGCTCCATCTTCTCGAAGGCCGCTTCCATGTCGTCCAGAGAGATCGTTTCAGAGACGAACTTCTCCAGCGGTAGCCGTCCCTGCAGGTGCAGGTCGACCAGCATCGGGAAGTCTCGTTCGGGTAGGCAATCGCCATACCAGGACGACTTGAGCGATCCGCCCCGTCCAAAGATTTCCAGCAGGGGGATCTCGGGCACCATCAAATCCGGAGTCGGCACCCCGACCAGCACCACGGTGCCGGCTAAGTCGCGGGCGAAGAATGCCTGCCGCCAGGTGTCCGGGCGCCCCACCGCGTCGATCACGACGTCGGCCCCGAAACCGCCGGTGTGGGACCGCACCGCATCGACGACGTCGGACTCCCGGGCGTTGACCGTGTGCGTCGCGCCGAAGTCGGCGGCCCACCCGAGCTTGCCGGGGTCGACGTCGATCCCGATGATCGTGGTCGCACCCGCTAGTGCGGCCCCGGCGATGGCAGCATTGCCGACGCCTCCGCAGCCGATCACCGCCACCGAGTCGCCGCGGGTGACTCCGCCGGTGTTGATCGCCGCGCCGAGCCCCGCCATCACCCCGCAGCCAAGCAGCCCGGCGATCTCGGGTGCGATCGCCGGGCTGACCTTGGTGCACTGGCCGCTGTGAACCAGCGTCTTCTCGACGAACGCGCCGATCCCCAACGCGGGCGTCAGCGCGGTGCCGTCGGACAAGGTCATGGACTGGGCGGCGTTGTGGGTGTCGAAGCAGTACCAGTGCTTGACTCGCCGGCACGCACGGCAGCGTCCGCATACCGCACGCCAGTTGAGGATGACGAAGTCACCGGGCGCCACGGTGCCTACTCCGTCGCCTACGGCTTCCACCACGCCGGCAGCCTCGTGGCCCAGAAGGAAGGGGAACTCGTCGTTGATCCCGCCTTGCCGGTAGTGCAGGTCGGTGCGGCACACGCCGCACGCCTGCACCGCGACCAATGCCTCACCCGGGCCCGGGTCCGGGACGAGCACCGTTTCCACGGTGACTGGTGCACCCTTGCTACCCGCCACCACCCCACGGACCTCGTGGATCACGGCGACCTCCGTGTTCAGCGCGCCTTGCGCGCCCGGCGCTTCGCAGCGAGGACCTTCTTGGCGATCTTCCTCGCGCGCTTGCTCCGTTTGCCGCGGGGAGTGGTGGCGGCGAGTAGCAGCCCGCCGAGCAGGGCGCAGTTGGACAGGAAACGCTCTTGGCGGCCCTTGCGCGCGTCCGGGGAACCGGCGGATCCGAACGGCTGCTCGGCCACGGTGGTCGGGATCAGGTCCACGGCGAGGATCGTCGCGGCGAGCCGCGGGGCCCACCCCAAACCCATCATCAAGCCAGCGGCAATCTTCGTGGCAGCACCTGCTTGCACGACCAACGCCGGGCTGACGGGCGCGGGTAGTACTCCCTGGCCCTTAGCCAGCAGCGGGGTGACCGCCTCGATCTTTGGTTTCGGGTTCATCAGGGTCTCGACACCATTGGCAACGGACACGGCGGCAAGCAGCGGACGGGCAACGCGGCTAAGCAACACGGCGGCTCCTCTCTGAGCTGTTCGCTTTCGCACCGTAGTCCCCCTGCGCCGTCAGAAGCGCGAAGCCACCCATCCGGGGCACGTCGAGTGGCAGGGACGCCTGACACCTGACACCGTTGTCCACTCACGAGGCTGGAGGGCCAGCGTGGCGCAACCCCGGGATCCTGTCGCGGACCTACGGCGGATCGCCTTCCTGCTCGAGCGCGCCGCCGCGCAGACCTACCGGGTTCGGGCCTTCCGGACCGCCGCGTCGGTGCTTTCGGCACGCGACGATGTGACCCAGCGCGCCAGCGCCGGCACCCTGACCGCTTTGAGCGGCGTCGGTGAGGTCACGGCCCGCTGCGTCACCGAATCCCTGGCCGGGCAGGCGCCGGAATACCTGCGTCGGCTGGAGACGGAGGGGACCGGCGCGGCTGATTCAAGTACAGCTGGCGCGGCGCTGCGGGCGGCGCTGCGTGGCGATTGCCACACGCATTCCGACTGGTCCGACGGCGGCTCACCCATCGAGGAGATGGCGGTCACCGCCCGCGAGCTCGGCCACCAATACCTTGTGCTGACCGACCATTCACCGCGGCTGACCGTGGCCAACGGGCTATCACCGGAACGACTGCGCCGCCAGCTGGAGGTGGTCGCCGCGTGCAACGAGACGCTCGCCCCATTCCGGATCCTCACCGGGATCGAGGTCGACATTCTCGCCGACGGTGCGCTCGATCAAACCGAAGAGTTACTAGCGCTACTGGACGTTGTGGTCGCCTCGGTGCATTCGAAGCTGCGGATGCCGGCCGCGGAGATGACCGAGCGGATGCTCCGAGCGGTGGCCAACCCGCACGTCGACGTGCTCGGGCACTGCACCGGCCGGTTGGTGGCCGGTTCTGGCGAACGCCCCGGTCGGCAACGCCCCGAGTCTCAGTTCGACCCCGACGCGGTGTTCGCGGCCTGCGCCGAGCATGGCGTCGCAGTGGAAGTCAACTGCCGTCCGGAGCGGCTGGACCCGCCGAAACGACTACTGCGGCTCGCGGTGGCCGCGGGTTGTTTGATCGCGATCGACTCCGACGCGCACGCCCCTGGACAGCTCGACTGGCTGCCCTACGGTTGCGAACGCGCCGCTGCTTGCGCCGTGTCGGTTGACCGAGTGGTGAACACGTGGTCCGCCGACGACTTGCGGGCCTGGACGGCGTCACGGTAACCGGGATCAGCCGCATAGCGCCTTCGCAGCGGCAACGAGCAGCGCCGCTCGGTCCGCGATCTTGATGCGGGTACGTCCGGCCGCGGCTCCCAGCGCCTGCTCGGCAGCGTCGATGGCCTCCCAGCCGGCCCAGCTGACCACCCCGACACCCCGCTGGCTGAGCCGCTCAATGATCGCGTCGGGGTCCCGGTGGGATGCGCGGGGCAGCGAGTCGAGGTCACCTAGCAGCTGCTCCACGGTCTCCTTGGCATCGCCCTTGTTGGTACCGATCACCCCGGTGGGTCCGCGCTTGATCCAGCCGACCACGTATTCGCCGATGACGACCGAACCGTTGTGCTGGACCCGGCCTGCCACATTCGGTATCACCCCGGATCGCTCGTCGAACGGGACGCCAGGCAACGGCAGCCCGCGGTATCCCACCGAGCGCAGCAACAGCTGGGCGGGCAGGGTCTCCGCTTTGCCGGTGCCGGTGACGCCGCCGCGGCCATCGAGCTCGTTGCGTTCACACTGCACCGCTTCCACCCGACCGGTGCCGA
>JAODNG010000358.1 GCA_025465385.1 Pseudonocardiales bacterium | reverse complement strand
GGCACTGCTCCCCACCCCGGCGGGGCTGCGGTTGCCCGGCGGTCCGCGCCGAGCGGGCGAGCGTGGCGCGGTGGCGCTGAGCCGGGTGATAGCCGAGGGTGGTTCGGTGCCACTGCGTCCAGAGCGGCTGCGCCCGGTGGCCGCGCTGATGGTGCCGGACACCGACGGCGGGTGGCGGCGGGTGAGCTGTTACCGCGCTAACGGGCCGCAACCGATCGTTCCCGGTGCGGTCTCGCACCCGTTGGGCGAGACCGCGGCCTGCGAACCGGCGGCCGCAGCGTTGCAGGATCTGCTTCGCCGTGGCCGCATCCCGTGATCGGTCCGCCGCCTTCACCAGCCTCGGGGTAGCGGGCGTCCTTCGGCGAAGCCGGCGATTGACTGCACCCCGATCATCGCCCGCTCGGATAGCTCGGGCAGCGTCCGGGCGCCGGCGTAGCTGCAGGCGCTGCGCACTCCAGCGCAGATGTAGTCGACGAGGTCCTCGACCCCTGGCCGGTGCGGGTCGAGATACATCCGAGCGGTGGAGATGCCCTCCTCGAAAAGTGCTTTGCGGGCGCGGTCGAAGGTGTCGTCGCGGGTCGTGCGCGCGGCCACAGCGCGCTTGGAGGCCATCCCGTAGGACTCCTTATACGGCTGGCCAGTCTCGTCGCGCTGCAGCTCACCAGGCGACTCGAAGGTGCCGGCGAACCAGGAGCCGATCATCACGTTCGCCGCTCCGGCAGCCAGCGCCAGGGCGACGTCTCGCGGGTGGCGCACCCCGCCGTCGGCCCAGACGTGGCCACCGGCCGAACGGGCCGCGGCGGCGCATTCCGCCACCGCGGAGAACTGCGGCCGACCGACTCCGGTGAGCATCCGGGTGGTGCACATCGCTCCTGGTCCCACCCCGACTTTGACGATGTCGGCGCCGGCCTCGAGCAGGTCACGGGTGCCTTGCGCGGAGACCACGTTGCCGGCCGCCACTGGCACGTCCGGCTGGCAGGTCCGGACCGCGCGCAGCGCGTCGAGCATCTTGCTCTGATGGCCGTGTGCGGTGTCGACGACCAGCGCGTCGACGCCCGCTGCCAGTAGTGCCTCGGTCTTGGCGGTGACATCGCCGTTGATTCCGAGCGCCGCGGCTACTCGCAGCCTGCCGTCGGCATCGCACGCAGGGCGGTACAGCTCGGCACGCAACGCTCCGGTGCGCGTCAGCACCCCGATTAGTCGGCCGGTGGCGTCCACCGCGAGAGCTAGTTCCTGGCGGCGGTGATGCAGCTGGTCGAAGATCTTGCGCGGTTCGGTGTCGGCGGATACGACCACCAGGTCGGTCTGCGCCACATCGGCCAACCGGGTGAACCGGTCCACCCTGATCAGCTCAGCCTCTGTCACCACCCCGATCGGGCGGCTGGCGTCATCGAGCACCACCGCGGCCCGGTGGGCCCGCTTGGGCAGCAGGTTGATCGCGTCGGCGACGGCGTCCTGCGGGCCCAGGGTGAGCGCCGTGTCCAGCACCAGATGCCGCGACTTCACCCACGCCACTGTCTCGGCGACGACCGCCGAGTCCAGGTCCTGGGGCAGCACCACCAGCCCGCCACGACGGGCCACCGTCTCAGCCATCCGGCGCCCCGCTACCGCGGTCATGTTGGCGACGACCAGCGGGATAGTGGTCCCTGAGCCATCCACCGTGGACAGCTCGGCATCGAACCGGGACGCCACCTCCGAGCGCGCCGGCAGCAGGAAAACATCGTCATACGTCAGCTCATATCCAACCCCGCACCCAGCCAAGAACCGCACTCCGGCGACGTTAGTCGCCCATCCCGCATTCAGCGGGCTGAGCGGCTATCCCGGGTCCGGTAACCCCGCTGAGCCTGCCCAGTGCGGGACACGGTTTGCTGGGGTGATGGCACCACGCGGGTTGTTTGTGGGGCTTGCCACCTTGGACCTGGTGCAGCGGGTGGGACAGCCGCCTGGGGTGAACGAGAAGGTCGTCGCGCAACGCAGCGACCTCGCCGCCGGGGGACCGGCCGCGGTAGCCGCAGTGACGTTCGGTGCCCTGGGCGGCCGTAGCGTGCTGCTGTCCGCCCTGGGGCCCGGCCCGGTCGCCCGGTTGGCGGCGGCGGAGCTGGACCGCGCCGGCGTGCACATCGTCGACGCCTGGGCAGCCGGAACCGACCTGAGTATCTCGGCGATCACCGTGGTCGATGACACCGGGCAACGGTCGGTGGTGTCCCGCAACGCCGAGGACCTGACCGCTGTGCCGCCCGCTGACCTGCCAACGCTGGTCGGGGACACCGACGTCGTGCTGATCGACGGGCACCATCCTCAGCTCGCAGTGGCCGCCGCACGGGCCGCCCAGGCCGTCGGGGTCCCGGTGGTACTGGATTGCGGCAGTCCCAAGCCGGTGTACGCCGAGCTGGTACCGCTCGCCGACGCCGTGGTGTGCTCGGCCGGCTTCGCCACCGACTCGGACCGATCCGACACAGCGGCTGCGGCGCTGCTAGCCGACGGGGCCCGCCTGGTGGCGATGACAGCCGGAGCCGCGCCGGTGCGCTGGTGGACGCGGCAGGACAGTGGGGCCCTGATGGTGCCTCGGGTCGCCGTCCGGGACACCTTGGGTGCCGGCGACGTGCTCCATGGCGCGGTCGCCTTCGCCCGAGCCCGAGGAATGACCGACCCGGTGCGGGTTTTGAGCTTCGGCATCGCGGTGGCTGTACTGCGGGTGCAGCACGTCGGTCCCCGGGAGTGGCTGGGCGATCAGCGATTGCGCAGTCTGATAGTCCAGTTGTAGGCGCTGACCCCCGGAGCCAGCTAACTGGCCGCCCCGCCGGGAAACCGGCGAGCGAGGGGCTCGCGCCCTACCGGCTGCACGAGGTGATCCGTCGGCGGAACCGGGGGGATGGTCTTCACGACCGGCGTGCCCATCGTGAGTGTGATCGCCTGCCCATGGTGCCGTAGCTCCAGTCCAGCGCCCTCCAGGAGCTGGTACTTCGCTTGCCCGGGGGTTATCTCCACTTCCAGTCGCCGGCCTCGCCAGCGCAGCCGGAAGGCGATTCTGGTCAATGTCTCAGGCAGCCGGGGCGCGAACGCCAGGCCACCATCGCTGAGATGGCGTAGCCCGCCGAAACCGGCCACCAGCGCGGACCAGGCACCGGCCAGCGACGCGATGTGCAGACCATGGTCGGTGTTGTGCGCCAGATCAGCTATGTCCATCAGCGCGGTCTCGCAGAGATAGTCATAGGCGAGGTCGAGGTGCCCGGTCTCAGCCGCCAGCACCGCCTGGGTGGCCGCCGACAGCGACGAGTCGCGGACCGTGATCCGCTCGTAGTAGGCGAAGTTACGAGCTTTCTGTTCGGCGGTGAACGCCTCCGAGCACAGGTGCATGGCCAGCACCAGGTCAGCCTGCTTCACCACCTGTTTGCGGTACAGGTCGAAGTAGGGGAAGTGCAACAGCAGCGGATACTGATCCGGCGCGGTGCCGGCGAAGTCCCAGACTCCGTGCTTGGTGAAGCCCTCGGCCTGCGGGTGCACGCCGAGCTCATCGTCGTAGGGCACCACCATTTCGGCCGCCGCGTCACGCCAGGACGCAGCTTCCTCAGCGTCGACGCCCAGGGCGACGGCCTGTTCCAAGTGCCGCCCGACGGCGTCTGCGGCCGCCCGCAGATTCCGCTGCGCCATCAGGTTGGTGTAAACGTTGTTGTCGGCCAGCGCGCTGTACTCGTCGGGCCCGGTGACACCGTCGATGCGAAAGTGACCCGCCAGGTCGTGATGACCCAACGAGCGCCACAGCCGCGCCGTCTGCACCAGTAGCTCCAGCGCGACATCGCGCTCGAAGTCGACGTCGCCAGTGGCGGTCACATGGTGGATCGCCGCGTCGGCGATGTCGGCGTTGATGTGGAAGGCCGCGGTACCCGCGGGCCAGTAGCCCGAGCATTCCTGGCCACGGATAGTGCGCCACGGAAAAGCCGCACCAGCGAGATTGAGCTGGCGGGCGCGCTCCAGGGCCAGTGGCAGGATCTGCTGGCGCCAGCGCAGCGCGTCGGCAGCCGCGTCGGGCACCGTGTGGCTGAGCACCGGCAGCACGAAGGTCTCGGTGTCCCAAAACGTATGGCCGTCGTATCCAGGGCCGGTCAGGCCCTTGGCCGCGATGCCACGCCGCTCGGCGCGCGCCCCGGCCTGCAGCACGTGGAACAACCCGAACCGGACGGCCTGCTGGAGCTGTGAGTTGCCGTCGACCTCCACGTCGGCCGCAGCCCAGAAGTCGTCGAGGTACACGCGCTGTTCGGTGGTCAGCCCAGCCCAACCGGTGTAGCGCGCCGCCGCCAGCGCCGCCCTGACCTGGTCGTTGAGCGCCGGCACCGACCGTTGCGAGGACCAACCGTAGGCGAGATATTTCACCATCCGCAGCCGCTGACCAGGTTGCAGCCGGCAGATCACCGTCGTGCGGGCGACGTCCTCGGTCGCTGACGATTGGAACTCCGTCCGCGACGGTCCGATCACCTCGTGGTCCATCGCCGCGGCCATCCGCAACCCGGAATGGCGGGTGCTGTGCAGCAGCGTGGCACCGGTGTCGTTGCACCGGTGCTGCTCGGCGACCAGCGGTTCAGACAGCGCCGCAGCCACCCGAGGGTCGTCGGTGGTGACGGGCAGCTGCTCGTTGGCGAACAGCTCGGACTGCACGACCAGCAACACCGGCTGATCGACCGGCTCCACTTCGTATTGGATCGCGACGACAGCGCGTTGGACCAGCGACACCATCCGCTGCGAGGCCACCCGCACCGCCTTACCGGCGGGGGACACCCACTCTAGGCGGCGGCTGAGCGTCCCGGCCCGCAGGTCGAGCATCCGTTCGTGGGAGCGCAGCTCCCCGTATCGCACGTCCAACGGCTCGTCGTCGACCAGCAGCCGGATCAGCTTGCCGTTGGTCACGTTGACGATCGTCTGCCCCGACTCCGGGTAGCCGTAGCCCCCCTCAGGATAGGGCAGCGGCCGCAACTCAAAGAAGGAATTGAGGTAGGTGCCGGGCAGCGCGTGCGGATCCCCCTCGTCAAGGTTTCCGCGCAGACCGATGTGCCCGTTGGCCAGTGCGAAAATCGACTCCGTCTGTCCCATGACGGCCAGGTCCAGGCGGTTCTCCCGAACAGCCCACGGTTCGACGGCGAACTGGTTCTGCTCGATCACTGTCGGCTCAGCAGCCCATCGAGGTCGTTGACGATGACACCAGGATCGAGTACATCAAGCGACCCGAGCATGCACTTACCACCATTCATTGGCCGGCAGGAGGCCCGAAATCGTAGCTTACAATCACTTGACGATGATCAGGTACAGGCCGTAGCCGACCACGACGGCGCACGCGAGGAAGCACAGCGCCGCCGCGAGCGCTGGTCGCAATGCCACCTTCTCAGCGGTCTGCCCAGGAGCTGAGGTCGCGTCCGCCCCTGGTCCGGCGAGGGCTCTGATACCCAAGGAGAACAGCACGATCACCGCGATGGCGGCTCCGAACGAGACCACGAACACCTCGCCGAGAGCGCCCCAGTCGATGTTCATCCGCACCCCTTTACACCCCTGCACCAGTGGGCTGTAGCTGCCTCGCGGGCACGTCGTTGACGTTGTTCGGACCCACCGGCCGGCGTCGGGACAGCGCGTAAATACCGCCTGCAATGGCCGCACCGACCACACCGACGACCACAGTCCCCGTGGTTCCGGTTTCGGCCACCCGGGCAGCTAGGGCGCCGACGATGGCCGCGGACGGCAGCGTCAAGACCCAGGCGAGCAGCATCTGGCCGGCCAGGCCCCACCGCACCGAAGCCAGCCGCCGGCCGGCCCCCACTCCGAAGATCGCGCCCGAGACCACCATGGTGGTCGAGAGCGGGAATCCGAGTTTCGCGGACACCAGGATGACAGCGGTGCTGGCTGTCTCGGCGGCGAAGCCCTGCGGTGTTTCGATCTCGGTGACCCGCTTGCCGAGCGTTCGGATGATCCGCCAACCACCCAGGTAGGTGCCTAGGGCGATAGCCAGCCCCGCCGAGAGGATCACCCAGAACGGCGGTGCGGAGCCGGCTCGCAGCGTCCCGGCGGTGATCAACGTCAGGGTGATGACGCCCATCGTCTTCTGCGCGTCGTTGGTGCCGTGGGCCAGCGAGACCATCGACGCAGAGATCACCTGGCCGGCTTTGAAGCCGCGGCCCACCGCGTCTCGATCGGCTCGCGCCGTGATCCGGTACGCGAGGTAGGTGCCGACCAGCGCCACCACGCCGGCGACCACCGGCGCCAGCACCATGGGGACCAGGACTTTGGATACCACCGAGGCGAAGTGCACGGCGTCACCGCCCGCGGCTACCCAGGTGGCCCCGATCAACCCTCCCACGAGGGCATACGAGGAGCTGGACGGCAACCCGAAAAGCCAGGTCAGCAGGTTCCACAAGATGGCCCCGATGAGACCACCGAAGATCACCACTGGACTGATCTTGGTGTCGTCGACCAGTCCGCTGGAAATCGTCTTGGCCACAGCCACCGACAGGAAGGCACCGACGAGGTTGAGCACACCCGAGATGGCAACGGCGACCCTCGGCTTCAGCGCCCCAGTGGCGATCGACGTCGCCATGGCGTTGGCGGTGTCGTGAAAGCCATTGGTGAAGTCGAAGACCAACGCAGTGATGATCACGACCAGGACGATGACGTCCATGTCGAGCCCTTCGTCGTCAGGGTCCAGCGCGTGGAGCCTCGCAGATCAAGCGAAACGGTCGGTAAACACCGGATGTCCAATCGGGGTTTGCCCCAGCGCCGCCGGTGCCTATCGTGCTGGGTGGCGCAGCGCGATCGTCGTGATCAGCAGCTCGTCGCTGCGCAGCCAGCGACCGTCGAAGTGCGTCAGCGTGTCGCCGGTGATAGTCGGTGCGGCCACCAGCAGGCGAGCGGAGAAGGTGCCTTGCGCGGAATCGATCGTGCCGGGATGGATCGTGACGGCAGCATCTTCGAACCCCAGCCACCGGCGGGTCAGCGGGAACCACGCCTTGTACAGCGTCTCCTTGGCGCAGAACAGGACTCGGTCCCAGCACGTTGCGCTGTCCGCGGCGGCCAGCTCAGCGAGGCTGTCCTGCTCCTGCTTCAGAGCGATGATCTTCAGCACTCCCGCTGGCAGGGGATGGTGCGGTTCGGCATCGAGCCCCAGCGCGCTGAAGTCGCAGCTGTGGGCGACGGCGGCGGCTCGGTAACCAGCGCAGTGGGTCATGCTGCCCACGACGCCTGCTGGCCACCTGGGCTCTCCGCGCTCACCGCGCAGCACCGGCGCGGGGGGCAGCCCCAGCTGACGCAGCGCCTGCCGGGCGCAGTGCCGGACCGTGCGGAATTCGCGGCGTCGCTTGTCCACAGCCCGGGTGATCAGCTCCGCTTCCCCTGGATACAGCACCGCGTCGGGAGGGTCGCAGAACGCCTCCACGCTGGCCACCCCGTCGGGCAGGATCTTCTCAATCAACCCGGCTCCCGCCGCTTGCCAGATCGCCGCCCATCGCCATTCGGAGCCGAATGACGCTCATGAGCCTAGAACTGAGCCATTCGGCACCGAATGGCTACCAAGGCGAGCTGTCGCGGCGATGACGTCAGCGGTGGTGATGTGGAGCAGGCCAGGGTCGGGGCGGTCTGCGAAGGTGTCGCCGGTGGTGCCGGCCCACAGCGCGACATGCTGCGGACGGTCCGGGGGTGGGCCCCACTGTCGCGGGGACACCGGGCCGAACAGGACTACCGACGGCGTGCCGTAGGCGGTGGCGAGGTGCGCGATGCCGGTATCCCCGCAGATGACCAGAGCCGCCTCGGCGACCAGCGCGGCGAGCTGGGACAGCGTCGTGCGACCAGCGAGCACGGCGTCGTCGGGTAAATGAGCCGCAGCAGCCACCTGAGCTGCGAGTGATCTCTCGGCCGCGCTGCCCGTCACGACCACCCGTTGCCCGCGGCCGGTCAACCGGCGAGCTACCGCGGCGTACCGCTCGGCTGGCCAGCGCCGGGCGGTGAACGCGCAGCCGGGGTGCACGACGACCGCTCCTGGTGTTGGGCTCGATTCCTGCGGGCGGCTCAAGGCGAGGTCGGCCGGATCGGTGGGGATGTTGAAATACTCCAGCAGCCGGCACCACCGGTGCACCTCATGCAGGTCGTCGTCCCAATCCGGGCCCCGGTGCCCGTGGCTGATCAGGACGGCGGGTTGCAGCGCGCGCAGGGCGACGGTGCTCTGCGGTCCCCGTCCATGCAGGTTGACCGCAACGGCCGGGGAGGGCTCCCGCCAAGGCAGCGGACCCAACTGGGAGATAGGCCGTAGGTCGTCCACGGCTGCGGTGAGCATGGCCAGCTCACGCAGCGGTGCCGGGGCGGCAAGCACCAACCGGTGATCGGGGTAGGCGGATCGCAGACCGCGCAGCGCCGGAACCGCGGTCAGCAGGTCACCGAGGCCCAGCGCGCGCAGTACCAGCACCGTGGGGCGGGTCACGGCCAGGACGACTCCTGCGAGGAGCAGACCACCATCTCGCGTACCTCGCATCCGGGTGGCTGGTGCAGCGCGTGGATCACCGCGGCTGCCACATCTTGGGGTCGGTTGAGCTTGGCGTCCGGTGGCGGTTTGTATTGCTCATCGCGGCCGTCGAAGAACGGTGTGTGCATACCGCCGGGGATCAGCAGGGTCACTCCGATCCGCCCGGCGGTCTCGGCGGCCAGCGCGCGGGTGAAGCCGATCACGCCGAACTTGGCTGCGCAGTAGGCCGTCGCGTCGGGAAAGACGCGCAAGCCGAGGGTGGACGAGCAGGTCACCACCGTCCCCCGGGAGCGTTCGAGGTGTGGCAACGCGGCTCGCACCAC
>JAODNG010000353.1 GCA_025465385.1 Pseudonocardiales bacterium | reverse complement strand
GTCGCGGTGGCGGGGTGGTGGCGATGGCGCTGTCAACACAGGTGACGCTCAGCACCGAGCAGGTGGACCTGCTGTCGGTGGCCGGGCGGCTCGACGATCTGGGGCTGACGCAGCTGGGTATGCAGCTGGAGGCGCTGGTCGATACCGGCGCTGTGTACCTGGTGGTGGATCTGGCCGGGGTGAGCTGTTGTGACTATCGGCTGTTCGACGTGCTAACCCGGACCCACCAGTTCCTCGCCGACCATCAGGGGTGGATGCGGTTGGTCGGGATCGGTCCCGCGGTCATCAACGCTCTCGATGAGGCTCTGCTATCGGAGTTCCAGCTGGTCTGCCAGGCCGGGGACTGGGGTGCCGGGCGAGCTGGTCTAGATCGGTGTCCAGGATGATCCATGCAGTCGTGCGCCGGGGGGATGACCCGGCGCCGAGCAACATCGGTCTGTCGGATGTCAAGGACGTCGAGGCGGCCACCAGAGCCATGCGTGCTCTGGACTACCAGTTCGGTGGTGGCGCGTGTCGTGACGCGGTCGGCGCCCAGCTGTCCTGGGCCCTGCGCCTGCTGGGCTCAACGGGGACGGAGGTGGTGCGTCGGCGGCTGTTCCGGGCGCTGGCCGACCTGCAGAACTTGGCTGGCTGGACGACCTTCGACGTGGGACTGCTGGACACCTCGCGCAGCTATTTCGCCATTGCCCTGGAATTCGCTAAGCAGTCCGGTGACCCGGGCTTGATGTCGAATATCAGGTATCGGATTGGTCGGGTTTATCTGCACCACAAAGATGCCGATGTCGCGCTGAAGTGGTTCCAGCTGGGTCAGGTCGCCGCGCAGGACTCCGGGTCGGAGCTGGCCGTCGCGGTGTTGTGCGGCAACGAGGCCTGGGCCTACGCGATGAGGGGCGATGACGTGCAGGCCATGAAGCTGCTTGGGCGCTCCCGGGACGAGCTGGCCAAGGCGAATCTGGCCGAGGCGCCCGACTGGGCGAGGTTCTACAACGACACCGACATGTACGCGATGATCGGGACGGTCCACAATGAGCTGTCGGCCTTCGATCCGCGGCATGCGGCCATCGCCATTCCCGCGTTCGGCCAGGCCCTGGCCCGCTACGACGACTCGATGGCCCGGAGCCGGGCGTTCACTCTCACCATGCTGGCCACCAGCTATCTGCGCCAAGGCGATGTCGACCACGGTGTTCTGATCGGTCGGAAGGCCCTGATGCTCGCGTCCGCGGTGAAATCCAAACGGGTGACCGACCGGCTGCAACCGTTGCAGATCGAAGCCGCACGGCGCTCCAGCAGTCCGGACTCCCGTGAGCTGTCTGACCTGATCCGACAACACCGAAGCGTCTGACAAACGCGCGGTGCAGCTCGCGACCAGGGACGGTGCTGGGCGGCGGATGCCGGCGGAGTACATCGGCGGTTGTGGCACGTCAGCGTACCGGGACGTTCATAGAACCCGTTTCTGCTGGCTATAATGACAATAGGGCGACCGCAGCCACATCTAGTGAGTGGTCCGTACCTACCCGAATTGAGACCCCAACTGAGACCCCGGGGTAACAGCCACACGTCTCTGGATGGTGTCCGCGGGCCATCGACGTTTGCGGGCGCTTGCTGCCGCATCCCAAGCCGGCGTTGCCCCAGAGATCTGGCAACTACGCTCCGCTTGCTCGCGGAGGCATAACTTGCGATCATGAGCGTACACGAATCAGCAAGGCCCCACCCCAGGTTCGTGGCTAGAGCCCATGATCCGACGGGTCCTCCAAGACCAGCGCCACCACGCGCTCACACTCCCCACAAGGGTGTCTCATACACCGGGCCATCTCTGCACCCTCCATCCAGGACGAAGCCTCCACCAGCCCCGGGGGTGGTTCACCGTGACGCTGCAACTGTCCACTCGGACCGTGGCCTGGCTGGCCGACCGACCCCGCGCCCGTGAGTTGGTCGGCTCGGTATGGGACACCCTCACCGACCTAGAACACGCGGGTCACCACCCCGGCGCTATTGCCGCGCTGCGGTTCGTCCTGGTACACCACCAGCCCCCCACCCCCACCGGCCGATGCCCTCACTGCCGCTTCACCTGGCACCGCCTGTGGCGCCGCCGACCCTGGCCGTGCGTGGTCTGGAGGCAAATCCACCACGAGCTGCTCGGCCCATTCGCCACCGGCGTCCACCACCGGCAACAACCATAAGATCGTCGCCGGGCTCGGTGCCCAACGCGATGTCGGGACCGCTACCGGTCAGGCACGCGCTGGGCCAATGGCGAAAAGACAGCAAACGCATGCGATCCACCTGCGGACCTTCGCGGCGAAAGGGTTCTCACACGCGACGAACGGGCGCCCGACCACTACCTGTCGTTAGCCCGACGATATCCGCGTCGCGGTGCGCCGAGCCCGCTCGACGCATCAACTCCACCGACCAGCGACCTCAACTAATTAGCAATACCTAAGGGGGCTAGATGAGGTGTTGAGTGCCGTTGGGAAATGGTCACAGCGAGCGATGGGGACGAGATGGACTGGACGGACACCTGGCGGGACGCGTTTCGCACCGAATTGAGAGCGGAGGCTATCGGCTTCGCCTGCCACGGCTGGCCAGTGGTCCCCGGCAGCTATCCCCGCGGTTCCCACTGGGTCGGCATGCCCTCGGCACTGACCACCGGCGCACCACAGCACGATGCGGTGCCAGTGCACTCAAACTGGACGCAACTGGCCGGCTGCGGTCCTGAACGCGTCGCTGAACTATGGTCAGGCCACCCGTTCAGCGTGCTGCTGGCCACCGGTATGGGCTTAGACGCGCTGGATCTACCTGCCGAACTCGGTCGGGCCACCGCAATCGGGCTGCGAGTCGCCGGCGTTCCGGTCCCCATCGCCGCCACGCCGACCGGACGGTGGTTGTTTCCCGTGTTCGGGGGTGGAGCGCTGCATCATGAGCTAGCTGAACACCCCAACATCGTGCTGCACGCCCACGGCGACTGGGTACCGCTGCCGCCGTCACCCTGGCTGCCGGGCGTCGTGCATTGGCGGGTCAAGCCCGCGATGTGCGGCTGGGAGCTACCGCGGCTCTACGAGGTGACCGACGCGGTACTCGCCGCACTCGACGC
>JAODNG010000332.1 GCA_025465385.1 Pseudonocardiales bacterium | reverse complement strand
CCGAGTTGGCCGCCCAACCCCGGCTCGTTTTCGCCTGCGGCCGTTACGAGGGCATCGACCAACGGGTGATCGACGACGCGGCAGACCGGGTCGCCGTCGAAGAGATCTCAATCGGCGACTACGTGCTCGTCGGTGGTGAAGTCGCTGTACTGGTGATGGTTGAGGCGATTGCCCGGCTGCTGCCTGGAGTGCTGGGCAACCCGGCCTCGGCGACCCAGGACTCGTTTTCCGACGGTCTCCTGGAGGGGCCGTGCTATACCCGTCCGGAGGTGTGGCGCGGCCGGGAGGTCCCGGCCGTGCTCCGCTCGGGTAACCACGCCGCGATCGCCCGTTGGCGCCGCGACCGCGCTGTCGAGCGCACCGCGGCGCGGCGTCCCGATCTGCTGGCGGCGTTGCCAGCCGATGCGCTGGATGGAGTGGACCGCGCCGTAGTCGAGGGCCTGGCCACTCCGCGTGGATGAACGCCACCGCAGGTCAACTCCCGGTTTCATCGCCGCCTGCAGCGTCTGGCACACTGGATCGGTTGCCACAGCGCAGCAAGGCAGGGACGGCCCCCAGGGCGGAAGTTTCTGCCATCACCGACGCCGCTGTTCGCGCCCACCCCGGGCGCTCCAAACCGTGCACAGCACACGAATGACGAGGATGGACTTGCAATGAACACCCTGGACGCCCTGGACGCGAAGTCGCTGCGGTCCGACATCCCCGATTTCAGGCCGGGTGACACGCTTAAAGTGCACGTCCGCGTCATCGAGGGCTCGCGCCAGCGGGTGCAGATATTCCAAGGTGCGGTCATACGCCGGCAAGGCGGCGGAGCGCGGGAAACCTTCACGGTACGGAAAGTGTCCTTTGGGGTGGGCGTGGAACGTACTTTCCCGGTGCACACACCGAATATCGCCAAGATCGAGGTCGTCACCCGCGGTGACGTCCGGCGCGCCAAGCTTTACTACCTTCGCGATCTCCGGGGCAAAGCGGCCAAGATCAAGGAGAAGCGTGAGACGCCGTCCGCGTCCTGATCCCCCCGCACCGGTCGTCTGTCGATAGCCTGAGGACGTGGCCCACCTGGCTCGCTCGACCGAATCCGCTCGTGGCGACAACCCCGACGGTTTTCCCGGCCGCCGCGTGCATCGGCATCGTTTGTCCAAGCGCAAGAAGGGCTCGTTCTGGCGGGAAGTGCCGATCCTGGTGCTCACCGCGCTGGTGCTCACGTTCTTGATCCAGACATTTTTGGCGCGGGTTTACGTGATCCCCTCGGCATCCATGGAACCGACCCTGCACGGCTGTCCTGGCTGCACTAACGATCGTGTGCTGGTCGACAAGCTGACTTACCGGTTCGGCGATCCGAGACCGGGCGACGTGGTGGTTTTCCGCGGTACCGACTCGTGGGCTAGCGAGTTCACCAGCCAGCGATCGGACAACATCCTGATCCGGGGGCTCCAGCAGGCCGGCTCACTGGTCGGTCTCGCTCCGCCGGACGAGCGGGACTTCGTCAAGCGGGTGATCGCGGTCGGTGGCCAGACCGTGCAGTGCTGCGACAAGCAGAATCGGGTCATGGTGGATGGCACTGCGCTGACCGAGCCCTACGCCGTCTTCATCGGGCGCGAGCCGCAAGAGGAATTCGGACCCGTCACGGTGCCGCAAGGAAACCTGTGGATGATGGGGGACAACCGGAACAACAGTGCGGACTCGCGACGGCACGTGGCGGATCAGCGATCGGGCACGGTACCGGTGAGCAACGTCATCGGCAAGGCTCGGGTGATCGTGCTGCCGCTGTCACGTTGGCAGGGGATCTCCGACCCTAACCCGCAGCAACCTCAGGAGCTCGGCGCGCCGGCGCCCTTCGGGCCGTCCGGACTTCCGCTGGCCGCCGGCCTGGTGCTCAGCTGGCCGGTGCGGCGCGGTGGCCGGCTGCTGCAGGAGCGGGTGGTCGCCAGGAGGCGCAGCTGACGACTGTGCCGGCCGTGGGACGCAGCACCCGTCAGACTCTGCCGCGACCGCCGAGGGCGGTGGTGCGCAGGGACGCTGGCATATGGGCCCTGCAAACTGTGCTGCACCGCAAGGGCTTAGGCCCGGTCGCCGGGGTGGACGAGGCCGGTCGGGGTGCCTGCGCTGGGCCGCTGGTGGTCGCCGCGTGCGTCCTCCGGCCGGCCGACCAGACGGCTCTGGATGGGCTGACCGACTCCAAACTGCTCACCGCGGCGCGCCGGGAGCATTACCACGACCTGATCATCACCAGGTCGGTCGCCAGGAGCGTGGTGGTGATTCCACCCGACGAGGTCGACGAGCTAGGGGTGCATGTGGCCAACCTGGAAGGCATGCGCCGCGCCGTCGCCGGCCTCGCGGTGCATCCCGGTTACGTGCTCACCGACGGCTTCCGAGTGCCGGGTCTGACGGCCCCGAACATGGCAGTGATCGGCGGGGACCGGGCTGCCGCGTGCGTGGCAGCGGCTTCGGTGTTGGCCAAAGTGACCCGCGATCGGATCATGGGTGACGTCCACGAGCGGATGCCCTGGTATGGCTTCGGGGAGCACAAGGGCTACTGCACGCCCGAGCACAATGCGACCCTGCTTGCGCACGGCCCGTCCGCCGAACACCGGTTCAGCTACGTCAACGTCGTGCTGGCGGCCCGAATGCACGGCATCACCGCCCCGCCGCGCAGCGCGCCACGGGCGAGGTTGTGGCCGATGGTGCCGCCGGTCGTGGTCCAGAATGGGGTATTGCCGAGAGCAGGAGAGGTCAGCACCCGATGAAGCGACCGATGGGCTGTCGATGAGCGCCGAGGATCTCGAGAAGTATGAGACCGAGATGGAGCTGTCGCTCTACAAGGAGTACCGCGACGTCGTCGGGCAGTTCGCCTATGTCGTGGAGACCGAGCGACGCTTCTATCTGGCCAATGAGGTTGATGTCCAGGCCCGCAACGCCGACGGTGAGGTGTACTTCGAGGTGCGGATGTCCGATGCCTGGGTGTGGGACATGTACCGGCCAGCCCGGTTCGTTAAATACGTCCGAGTGCTCACGTTCAAAGACGTCAATATAGAAGAAGTGGACAAACCAGACTTGCGGCTACCCGAAGGTGCGCCTTTCGGCGGCTGACTCGTCTGCTTACGACGCGATGTCGGTCCATCGCCGTTGACCATGACCGTGGCGATGTTCGTCAAGGTGCCGACGTCGCTCAGGGGGTTGCCGTCGACGAGGAGGAGGTCGGCGTTATCGCGGCGTGGACTATGCCGTGTGGCCTGATGGAAGCGATCCCGCCGTCCGTTCCGGCGGTGACCCGGACACCGGCCAGGTGCACCCGTCCCACCGCCGCCAGCACACTCGGCCCCTGTCAGATTGAGACGCTGGAAGAAGGCCAGCTCAGCCGAGGACGGAAGCGCATCCGGCGCTGTGCCGACGGTGGGGCAGACTGCGATGCGGCGCTGGGCGAAGGACTCCAGCAGGCTGTCAGCCGAACGTCGTCACGGGAAAACTGGCAAGCCAGCAGGTCCGTGCCCGCCGTAGTCACGCCACCGCTGACCATGATCTTCACGACGTCCACCCGGTGCTCGGCGCGTTCTCTGATCGCCGCCCGCAGCGTCGCCGCATCCTGCGCGTCGCCCCCCATCTGCCAGCAATGTCCACGGATGCTGGTGATCGGGGGCCCGGACGCCAGAATCGTCGGACTCGTGACGTCGGCCGTGCCGTCATTCGGGCGGTCTCGCCGTTCCAGCACTGACCACTGGCGATCACCCAAATCTCGCATCGTCGTGACGCCCGCTGCGAGATGGCGCCGCAGTGCCGCGTCGATCACCTCGGCCAGATCGTCGGCTCGGTAGTCGGCTTGACGATCGAACGCGCCGTCGCGGCCGTCACCACAGGTCACCGCAGGCGAAAATTGCTGTTGCACTCCGCGATGAGTACGGACGTGTCCCAACTGCGGACGAGATCAACGAAGTTTTTCACCTTACCCGCGTGATGCATAAGGCAGTATTGGGCCTGCATTATAG
The DNA here is from genome assembly GCA_025465385.1 of Pseudonocardiales bacterium. Lineage (GTDB taxonomy): Bacteria > Actinomycetota > Actinomycetes > Mycobacteriales > Pseudonocardiaceae. The sequence goes on along the minus strand of JAODNG010000332.1, from coordinate 3,419 downwards.
ACGGCAGGAGCAGAAGAAGAGCGGGCAGCTCGGGATCTTCTAACACTATGCTTATTGGTTACGCGCGCGTCTCCACGGTTGACCAGACTCTTGCTTTGCAGCAAGACGCGTTGACCAAGGCTGGCTGCGAGAAGATCTTCACTGACACCGCTTCAGGAAGCCTGGCTTAACGACCTGGACTTGCTGAGGCGCTCAACTTCGTCGGTCCAGGAGACACGCTCGTTGCCTGGCGCCTCGATCGGCTTGGCCGCTCCCTCCGGCACCTCATCCACACGGTGGCAATGCTGAAGGAGCGCGGCATCGACTTCCGCAGTCTCCAAGAGCAGATAGATACCTCAACCAGCGGTGGCAAGCTTGTCTTTCACTTCTTCGGAGCACTAGCTGAGTTTGAACGCGACCTCATCCGGGAGCGAACACAAGCAGGTCTGGCAGCAGCACGTGCCCGAGGACACGTCGGTGGCCGGCCGAAAGCAGAGGCTCTTAATGCACCGCAGAAGGTCCAGATGTCCAAAGCCCTCTACGAAGACAAGCGCAACTCAGTGGCTGAGACCTGCTGGACGCATCGCATCTCCAGGACAACGTTCTATCGGTATATGAAAAGATAGAGGCCAAAAAGCCTGCTCCTACGATCAATGCGTCTGGTGCTGGTGCTGGTGCTGCGATTCGACGAACCGCGTTCGAGACCGAGCATTAGCTCCCAATCGGGCGTCAGCTGGCCCCTCGGCTCCCCTCAAATACGTACAGATCCAGGAGCTTAACTTACACGCATAAAAACAGAAACTCGTTGCTTGACACGTTGGTGATCTTGTTACGGCTCGCGGTCACGTTGACCTCGGCTGGATCTGGCTTCTTGAAAGGGAACCAGGGCTTGTCTCCCTCGTGGCTCTCACCTTCATTGCCTTGGCTGCCGCCGAATACAAGGCCCGTGGATACCTTGTCCGGTGGGCCGTCGCCGAGTAATCCGTCACCGTCCGGGTCTTTACATTTCACCGAGAACTCGAAACCAGCTATTTTGGCTGTTTGGGCCTCGGCGAACTTGACCATCGCCGGGATCTCTCCGAGGATCTCACCGGATGCAGGGCCATCTTTGTCATACGCCCAGAAAGGTCCAACTGTGACCGGTCCGGTTCCACTGGTGCGATGGATTTCCACGCGGATACCGAACGAGAAATCGCCACCTTTTTTAGTCCCCAGTTCAAACATCGGTGCGCCATTCTTTGCTTTGGTGCACCACCCACGACCGATCTCGTCGGTGAAATCTCGGCGTGCTTCTCCTCTCCCCTCCGCGCACAGCCAGACAAGGTCAACCCGGGTTACTACCGCTTGCGTCTGCTCGGGCCCGGGCTGCGGGTTGAGCGGCTCCTCGGGGCCAGTCGGTAACCGATGGCCGGTGCAGTACGGGCCAGCCGGCCAGCACTGCGCAGCCTGGGCTGGGAGAGCAAGTCCGATGCCGGTCGCCACCAAGAGGACGATCGCCAGCAGCATGCGGCCGCTAGTCACGCGCAAGCGGCGGCTCTTCTGAAGCTGATTAGGCACATCTTGACAACGAGCGCAAACTTGTTGAGCAACGATGTGGGGGGTCGCCGCCGTGCTGAGGTGGAACATAGCCACATCCTGGAGCGCACGCTGGCGCCTTGACCGGCTTGGTCGTTCCTTCCGGCACCTCAACCAGCGGCGACAAGCTGGTGTTCCACTTCTTCGGTGCTTTGGCGGAATTTGAGCGGGACCTTAGTAGGGAGCGGATTCAGGCGGCCCTGACAGCGGCCAGGGCTCGTGGGCGCCTCGGTGGTCGGCCGAGGGTAGCCCCACAGAAAGTGAAGCTGGCTAAGGCTCTCAACGCAGACAAGCGCCACTCGGTGAAGGAGATCTGCCACACGCTTGGGATGTCTCGCACGACGTTCTACCGGCACATGAAGAAGTAGGCGTCGCTGATCACGCCGACGACCGCTTCAGAGCCGCGTGACAAGATGAACGGCTCTCCTGCGTCTTCGGTACATGGACGATCACTCCGTAGCGGTTCACCTCTGGCCTCTTAAGCACTTTGTGCTGGTTTGGTATCAGTATCCATCGTAATATTCAGTGGATGTGCGTGTACGCTAACGGTACTTACCGGTCGGGGGAGTAGCCGTATGGAAAGCGCGCCGGATTTGCTTCATCTGTTCGTACAAGCACTGGCGCTTTTTGCAACGTCGCTTGATCGGTGGTTTCACGTGCCGCGGCCCCTCTCCATTACGCTCCTGTTTATACCAGTCGTCGCCATACTGGACATGGTAGTCTAGATATTATTTTCGGGGAAGGGCTTTTCCCATTCTCTGCGACTATCCGACAACGAAGCGCGGATACTGTACTCGCATGGCCGTAGGAGAATGGCACAGGTGTTTGCGGGACCATAGTTGGCGGTGGCGACGGGAGACAGACCACCATGAGGTGATGTTGCGGCCAGGCAAGACGGTATCGAACGGCCCCGCACCCAGCTGCCCCGGCCCCGCAGGCCGGACACGCCGACGTTGTCTCCACGGTTTCGATCACGGCCTGGGCTACTCCGTCCGCAACCGCGCGACGTCGACAACGTCGAGCCGTCTAGGCCCGAGCCGGTACCCGCGCTGGCGCACGTTCGGTGTGTCCCGGCTACTGACCGACACAGCGCGAGCCGACTGAGCCGCTCGAGCCAGTGGGCCGCGGGTCGTTGAGCTGCTCCGATCGTGGTTGCAGCAGGCTAGAATCCTATGCGGCCTGTGTTAAGGGCTGCCTCTGCCGCCCTTCTGATCGACTCAGGAGCGCGGGGAAAGGAGATCACTATGGATGCTGGCCCGGCAGCGAGAAACGTCGTTCTCGTCCACGGCGGTTTCGTGGACGGATCCGGCTGGCAAGGGGTCTATAGCATCCTGAGGAACGGCGGCTATAACGTCAGCGTCGTTCAGAATCCGACTCTGTCGCTCGAAGGCGACGTCGCCGCGACAAGACTGATCATTGATGCGCAGGACGAACCGGTCATTCTCGTCGGCCATTCGTATGGCGGAGCGGTCATCACCGAGGCCGGGAATGACCCCAAAGTAGCAGCACTGGTCTACATCGCAGCCTTCGCGCCGGACAGGGGCGAATCGGTTAACACCCTTATCGCCAATTCACCACCCGGCGCGCCCGTGCCGCCAATTCTGCCGCCGCGGGACGGCTTCCTGTTCCTCGACCGGGAGAAGTTCCACGCGTCGTTCGCGGCGGACGTGAGCGCCGAGCTGGCCGCGTTCATGGCCGACTCACAGGTCCCGTGGGGCGTGGATGGGCTCGGTGGCTCCATCACTGAGCCCGCGTGGCGTGTCAAGCCCAGCTGGTACCTGGTCGTGACCGAAGACCGGATGATTCCCCCGCCGGCCCAGCGCTCCATGGCTGAGCGGGCGGGTTCGACCGTCGTCGAGGTCGCG
>JAODNG010000321.1 GCA_025465385.1 Pseudonocardiales bacterium | reverse complement strand
GGCTCGCTGCTGTTGCCGGTGTCCAACCTGACCAACCTGCTCGCCTTCACCGCGAGCGGGCTGACCTTCGGTGCGTTTACTCTGTTGATGGCCCTACCGTGGGTCGTCGCGGTCGGCGCGGAGTACCTGATCTTCCGGTTGTTCTTCGACCGCGATCTCGGTCTCGGCACCACCGACTGCGGGCAGCCGGAGGAACTAGCGCTGCCGGTAGTCGCAGTGGTGGTAGTGGCGCTGACCCTGGCCGGATTCGGGCTGACCTCGATGGCGGGAGTCAATCCAGCTTGGGCTGCGGCTGCCGGTGCGGCGGTGCTCGCTGCGCGGGCGCTGTCCCGCCGAACGACTACCGTCAAGAGTCTGGTCACCGCGGGCAGCGTGCCGTTTCTGGCGTTCGTGCTGGCGCTAGGGGTAGTGGTACGGGCGGTCGCGGACAACGGACTGGGCAGTGCGGTCGGCCGGCTGGTACCGGTCGGTTCGTCGTTGCCCACCCTGCTCGCAGTCGCCGCGCTGGCAGCGGTGTTGGCGAATGTGGTCAACAATCTGCCTGCCGTACTCCTGCTGCTCCCCGCCACGGTTGCGGCCGGTCCCGGAGTCGTGCTGGCTGTACTTATCGGGGTCAACGTCGGGCCGAACCTCACTTATGTCGGCTCGCTGGCCACCCTGCTGTGGCGACGCATCCTGGTCCGCAACAATGCCGAGCCGCAGCTCGGAGAGTTCTTGCGGCTCGGCGCGCTCACTGTGCCGCCGGTGCTGGTGCTGAGCGTGCTCGCGCTGTGGGTGTCGCTGCACCTGTTCGATGGCTAGCGTGTCGACTAGTCGATGCCGCCGAGGCCACACTGCGCGGGCCGGGCTGGCCGCGCTGCGAACCAGCGCCGGGTTCTTCATGATGGGTGCGGGCGGTATGTGAGCGGAAGGAACTGACGTGACGAGCAGTGTGGCCGTGCTGGGGACCGGGATCATGGGCGCGGGGATGGCCCGCAGCCTGGTGAAGGCAGGACTGGACGTCACCGTCTGGAACCGCAGCGCCGACAAGGCCCGGCCGCTGGCCGATGATGGTGCCAAGGTCGCCGCGGATCCGGCCGAGGCGGTGTCCGGCGCGGACGTGGTGGTCACGATGCTCTTCGACGTCGATGCGGTGGCCGAGGTCATGCAACGGGCGCTGGCTGCCACGCCAGAGCACGCCATCTGGGCGCAGACCAGTACGGTCGGTCTTGCTGGCACCCAGCGTCTCGCCGACCTTGCCGGCCGATACGGCCGTGGCTTCGTCGACGCGCCGGTGCTCGGCACCAAGCAGCCCGCTGAACGGGGCGAGCTCATCGTGCTCGCATCGGGACCGCGCGAGCTGGCGCCTCGGGTGGAACCGGTGTTCGAGGCGATCGGTAGCAAGACGGTGTGGGTCGGTGAGCGGGTCGGTGACGGGCACCGGCTGAAGCTCGTCCTGAACTCCTGGGTGTTGTCCATCACCGCCGCCACCGGGCAGGCCATCGCGCTGACCCGCGACCTCGGTGTGGACCCGCAGCTGTTCCTGGACACCATCGCTGGCGGCGTCACCGACAGCCCGTATGCCCAGCTGAAGGGCAAGGCAATGCTCGCAGGCGACTTTGCGCCGGCGTTCGGCTTGGCCGGCGCGGTCAAGGACTCCGAGCTGATCATCGACGCGTTGCGGGAAGTTGGCGACGATCCGGCGCTGATGCAGGCGGTCCACCACCTCATGTCGGCGGCGGCTGACGCAGGGCACGCGGACGAGGACATGGCTGCGGTGGTGCACGCCTTCCGCTGACCGATCTAGCTGCAGTTGTGCCAGGCTCGGCGGTGTGACCGAGATCGCGCTGCGCTCCCGGGTGAGCGCGTGGCGCTATGCCCTGAGCACCACTAACCCGCCAGAGGGCCCGATCGACGCGGTGACCCGCTGGATCGTGGTTTCCCGCGCCGCCGTGCTGCCGATGACGCTGGTCGCCGGGCTGGTGGCCGGGCTGCTCGCCGCGCGCGCGCCCGGCGTCGACTGGGGCTGGCTTGTGCTGGCCGTCATCGGGATCACCCTGGCGCACGTCGCGAACAACCTGATGAACGACCTTTACGACACCAGCACCGGTTCGGACACCGCAAGCTACCCCAGGGCGCTGTATGCCCCGCACCCGATCTTGTCCGGGCTGATCACCCGCCGGGCATTGGTGGTATCGGTGCTGGTCGTCAATGCCGCCGACCTGGTGATCCTGGTCGTGCTCGCGTTGGCCCGGGGCTGGCCGGTGGTGGGATTCGCGCTGGCTGGGTTCGTGTTGTCGGTGGCCTATACCGCTCCGCCGCTGCGGCTGAAGAAGCGCGGTCTGGGGGAGCCGGACGTGTTGCTGGTCTGGGGACCGCTGATGGTAGGGGGCACGTATTACGCGGCGGTCGGTTCGATCACCTGGCAGGTGTTGCTGGCATCGCTGCCCTATGCCCTGCTGTGCACGTCTGTGCTGATGGGCAAGCACACCGACAAGATCCCGTACGACGAGCCGCTCGGGATCCGGACGCTGCCGGTGATGCTCGGCGAGCGGCGGGCGCGGGCCGCGACGCTGGGTTTCATGGTCAGTTTCTACCTGCTCATCGTGATCTGCGTGCTGGTCGGTGCGCTGCCGTGGCCGGCGCTGCTGGCGCTTGGCGGGGTCTACCGGCTGGTCACGGTGTGGTCGTGGTTCCGCCAGCCGCGACCTGAGCAACCGCCACGCCCGGTGCCGGTGTGGCCGCTATGGTTCGCCGCGCTGGCGTTTGTCCACCTGCGAGTCGCCGGCCCCCTGCTCGTCGTCGGCCTCGCCGTCGCCGCCGTCGCCGGGCTCTGACGAGGTCGACAAGCGGCGCGAGAGCGATGACACGGTGGGTGCGGGCCATCAGGCGCGGCTGGGTACTCACTGACCGCGTGCCGGGTCCTGACGTCGATGAGTTCGCGGAAGCCAGCGAAGTGGTGGCCGCGCTGGCCGGCCCGCACGGCGACCGTGACACATTGCTGGCCGTTCAGCATCCGCATCGCACTCCCCAAGCGTTGGCGCAGGGACTGTCGTTGGCCGATGCGTTACCAGCAGCGCGCCAAGCTCTAAACCGGCTGCGGGCGAGTGCTTATCGCCAGGTGGCCGATGTGGTAGCGCCCTATCGGGTCGACGGCCCGGACGGAGTGGCGGTCGGCCTGTTGTGTCTGGTGGATTCGGCCGCGGTGGACGTGCACGGGAGGTCGTGGGTACGGCACAGCGAGGAGGTTTACCCGCAGGTGGTGGTCGAACGAGCGGCGGTACTCGCCGGGCTCGGCTGCGCCACCAGCGCGGCGATGCTCGTGCCCGCCCTCAACGGTGATCAGTTGACCGCAGCCGTGCTGGACAGCATCGACAGCTTGGGGGCGCCAGTGGTGTCGATCATGGATTCCGGTGGCCGGACGCACAGGTTGTGGCTGTTGGGCCCCGGAGCTCGTCAGGACGCGGTGCTCGCCACTGTGGCGGGCAGTCCGCTCCTTGTCGCTGATGGAAATCATCGGGTGGCCGCCGCGGCGGCCAGCGATCGGTCCAGCCTGCTCGCGTTGGTGACCGGCGGCCCGGCGCTGCGGATCGGCGCGATTCATCGGGCGCTGGTCGGTACTGGATTGACGTCCGGTGACCTGGCTGACAGCTGGCTTCGGGCTGGGTTGGAGGTGGGGGAAGGCAGGGAGCTCGACCCACCGCGCTGCCCCGGCAGCGTGGTGGCCCGGGCATCCGGCGCTGATCTGCTCGTCACGTTGCCCGGACCCGAGTTCGGTGAACCGCTTCCCAGGATTGACCATGGGCTGGTCGAGCGGTTACTCATCGCCGACGCGCTGGGCGTCGACCCGGCTGGTCCCCACGTACGGGCCCTGCCGGCGGGGCATCCCGCGGGGCCGCAGGTCGACGCCGTGTTGCAGTTGGCCCCGGTGCCGTTCGCCGACGTGCTCGCCGTACACCGGCAAGGTCGACGGATGCCCCGCAAGAGCACCTATTTCACCCCAAAACCCCGCAGTGGGCTGCTGCTGGCCGACCTCACCGAGTGACCGCTGGCGGTCGGTGCAACTGCACCCGGCCGAGTTGGCCGCCGATGATCTCGGCTGTCATCCAACTGCATGTCGGCTGGCGCCGCCGGTCGGTGGGAGAACCAGGATTCAATAGTCGCAGGCCGGTGGGAGCTACCGTGTCCCACGGGATGTGGCTATGCCCGAAGACCAACACATCGGAGTCGGGGAAACGGGCAGCGCACCGTTGCTCCCGTCCGCGCACCGACCCCGTCTCATGAACTACCGCCAGCCGAATGCCCGCCAGTTCGGCGGTCGCCACCTCCGGCAGCCGTGCGCATAACGCCGGCCCGTCGTTATTACCGACCACGCCGATCAGCCGGTTCGATCGAGCCAGCAACGCATCGAGCAACTCGACACATACCCAGTCGCCGGCATGCACCACGACGTCGGCCTCATCAACGGCCCGCCACACCTGGTTGGGTAGGTCCCGGGCGCGGTGTGGGACGTGCGTATCGGCAATCAGCAGTAGCTTCACGCGTCCATCGTGCCGGGCCCGCTGCCTTGGGTGCTCGGCCGAGGCAACATCGGCGGCGTTGCGATAACTTCGCTGCCGTATGGTGGAAGGGTTCCATTCTGCGATGCAACTAACTACCGAATACGGTACGCGTGCGGCCGCTAGGTAGTCCGACGGTGGCACGTTCGCGATGAACGTGTCCGCCACAGCGGCAGCGTTGCGTCATTGTTGGTAACCGCTGTGTAACCGGATCCCTCGGACGCTAGGTAGTCATGGCCGGTGATCCCACGTAGCGCGCTACCGGTTTCTTCTCAACGAGAGCACGTGAAAGCTTCCGTCAGCAAGAGCGGGCGCGCCGGAAATGCTGTGCGCGTCGCGGCGCGGCGGCTTCGGACTACCTAGCCTCACCCTTCCCATGCCCGCTGGCCAGCAACATCACGGCTCGGATGGCGGCAGGTCAAGGCCGGGCGGTAGGTGCTGACTCCGCCACGGCCTAAGTAGCGGCTCATCGCTGACAAAGTAGTGAAAAAACGACGTCTCAGCTAAGTGGTGCGATGCGCAAGATTAGGTGCGGATGCATATTGTCAGTCGCTCTAGTCACCACCATGGTGATATTAGCCGAATCGGCAATGAGTTCGGCGAGATGTTCTGTTTCGGGGCCCACTGAGGTCACTCTCTAGGAGGATTTGCATGTCTGACGCATTGAGCTTTGCCGAGATCGATGGGCAGCACATTGAGCTGCTCCCCGCGCGTACCGTGATGTCCATGTTCAGCGCGCACGGCTGTGAGGCCGGCGACGGCGGCACCGGCGGCAACGGCGGCAACGCCCAGGGTGGCCTGGGCATCAACATCCTGAGCGGCATTGGCATCCTGGGCACTGGTATCGCCAGCGCGGGTGACGCCACTGGCGGCAACGGTGGCAGCGCCAACGGCGGCAGCTGCTGAATCAACTCAACTGAGTTGAGCTGGTGATCACGGGCGGTGCCGTCGGCTAAGGGACGGCACCGCCGAGAGCTGGCGGCAGCGCTCAGGCGGTACTGGGGCAGGCGACTACTCCTCCAGTCGCGCTGTGCCGCCACGCGATCGCGTGATCGGGTGATCGCGTGCAATGCCGTCGGCAATGGAGGGGTGGCCCCCTCGCAGCCACCCTTCCAACTAATTTCTGCATATCAGGCCAGCCCGAAGTGTCCACTTCCCGTACAGTCCACAGGTACCCAGGTGGCAACCGGGTCCTCGAAAGGCTGCAGTTTTACCTCCTGCATCTCGCGCTTGGTGAGGTTGCGACCAGAGATTTCGGCGTCGCCGAAATCGGGTCGAGGAGGTGAGGATGATGCGCGTCGCCGCCGCATCCCGTGAAGCCAGCCGAGTGATCAAGGCGCCCGGGAATACGCTGGAAGCGCCGGTCGGAGATCTGGGATTCGGGCGCAGCGTGCCTGGTCCGGCATCCCTGGATGAGGTTTCGAGTGATGACGTCCCGTTAGCCAGTGAGGGCGCCAAGGATGCTGCGGTGCCGCCGGACAAAATCGGGCAGTCCGCGGATTTCGTCTGGGACGAGGAGGAGTCCGGGGCGCTGCACCAGGCTCGCAAGGACGCCGAGCTCACCACCTCGGTCGACTCGGTCCGGGCGTATCTCAGACAGATCGGCAAGGTGGCGCTGCTCAACGCTGAGCAGGAAGTGGGGCTTGCCACGCAGATCGAGGCCGGACTTTATGCTGGCGAGCGGATGCGTCGCGCCGAGGACGTCACCGAAAAGCTCACCCCGCAGCTGCGCCAGGATCTGCGCTGGCTCATGCGCGACGGTGACCGCGCGAAGGATCACCTGCTGGCGGCCAACCTGCGGTTGGTCGTGTCGCTGGCCAAGCGCTACACAGGCCGGGGCATGCCATTCCTGGATCTGATTCAGGAAGGCAACGTGGGTTTGATCCGTGCGGTGGTGAAGTTCGACTACACCAAGGGTTACAAGTTCTCCACCTATGCCACCTGGTGGATCCGGCAGGCGATCAGCCGGGCGATGGCTGATCAGGCCCGTACCATCCGAATTCCAGTGCATATGGTTGAAGTGATCAACACACTGGGTCGGTTGAGACGCGATCTGCTTCAGGGACTCGGTCATGAGCCCACTTCAGACGAGTTGGCCAGGGAGATGGACATCACCCCGGAGAGGGTGTTAGAGCTCCAGCGATACGCTCGGGAACCCATCTCGCTGGACCAGACCATCGGAGAGGAAGGCGAATCTCGGCTCGGTGAGTTCATCGAGGACTCCGAAGCCGTGGTAGCGGTGGACGCGGTGTCATTCACGCTGCTCCAAAACGACCTGCGATTGGTGCTGGCCACGCTGTCCGAGCGGGAAGCCGGCATTATCCGGCTGCGCTTTGGCCTCACCGACGGCCAACCACGCACCCTGAACCAGGTCGGCGAGGCCTACGGGGTCACCCGGGAGCGGATCCGGCAGATCGAGACCAAGACGATGACCAAGCTGCGCCACCCCTCGCGCTCCCAGACCCTGCGCGACTACCTCGGCTAACCGAGCGACACCGACCGAGACGAGGTGGCCAACAAGCTACCGGCTAACGACAACGGCGCTGCCACAGGCTGATCGGTGTACTGCTACTGGGCGGAGCGTCGTACCGTGTCGATGAGGACCTCGATGAGGTGGCGGCGGGTGTGTGCGCTCATGCCGGTGAGCACCGTCTGCAGGCGTCTGGCGGTGTCCGGGTCGGTGTCGCCGAGTATCCGTTCGGTGTCGGCGGTGACGGTCAGCTGCGCGCGTCGACGGTCCTGCGGGTCCGACGTGCGGCACACCAGCCCGGCCTGGCTTAGCCGATCGACCATCGCGGAGGTGGCCGGCGGTCGGGTACCCAGGGCCTGGGCCAGATCGGTGAGGCTAACCGGTGCCAGCGCGCTGATCAGATGCAGCGCGGTGAGCTGCAACAATGTCATCCCACGGGCCGCCCACACAGCGGAGCTGGCGGCGACCACCGCCCGCAGGCGGGCAACGAGCCAGTCAACATCCTCCGCGGTCACCACCCCGCCGTTGTGGCCATCGGTGGCGCGCCGGCGACCCGACCGGACAGGCACGCGGCCTTCATCGCCCACCCGCAGAGTCAACCACCCGCGTGGTTCCCCAGACGGAAGAACAGCTCCTCGATCCGGTGAGCCTTCGCACACCCCTCCGACTCGCACCGCAGCCCGTCACCCCACATCGCGGCCCTGCGCGTCACGGATGGTGGCCGCGTCGCTCCACTTCTGAGGCCAGTGACCTTGGGTCGGCTTGTTACTTCGCTAATGCGGAGCCTGCCGCGGCCTTCTTGTCGATGCTGATGAGGTAGGGAGCAACAAAGCCGCGGTAGTCCACTTTGCGCTGAGCGGGCAGATCCTTCCACCCGGTGATGTGGTCTCGGCAGTGGCATGAGCCGCATCGGCAGTGGGCGGGGAAGTACTCGACCGAGTAGTTCCGCATGGCGTAGTCGAACGTAATTTCCTCGCCGAGAATGATGGGTTTGCGAGCAACCAGGTCGTGAGCATCACTGGCGTTAGGTCGGATTCCACAGTTTGACTCACACGAGTGGTTCACCTCGGGGATAAGCCCACCATGCAACACAAAATGATCCTCGCCGATCTGAGAAGCGTGGGGGTGGTTGTGGTCGAGTTCGCGATCGATGCGACCCACCAGCACCGTCTCACCGACTTCGAAGGACCGGGTGGCGAACACACCGTCTCCCCTGTTGCCCGTCATTCGCAGTTCGAATCCGTCATCCATCGTCGCCTGCTTCCCTGCGTCAGCTCCTCGTGAGCATGACGCAACGACGGAGGGGCGTCCAGCCTGATCACCACTGTCGTGCCCAGCCCTGGGACCATCCCGGAGCGGAGGCCCATCGGAGGCGCCGGTGCTTGGTCAGGAGCCTTGGGAATCTGGCTACCGTGCGTGTCGACGACCCGTGACCTGTACTGATAGTCGAATCCCACCGTCAGTCGACGACCTGTACCTCGTCGCCGACGTGCAGGGTGTTGTAGAAGGTTTGCGCGGCGGGCTGGGTGAGGTGCACGCAACCGTTCGAGCGGACGGTGACGCTGCCTTCGTGGAAGGCGTCCCCACCGTTGAAGAACACCGAGGACGGCATCGGCGCGTTGTGGAACTCGCTGCTGCGGTGGTGAAGATCCTTCCAGGTCACATGAAAGGTTCCGGGAACGGTCGGTGCGCTGGCCTTGCCGGTCGCCACCGGGACCGGCCCATAGGTGACAGTGCC
>JAODNG010000310.1 GCA_025465385.1 Pseudonocardiales bacterium | reverse complement strand
GTAAAGGTCGTCGAGACTCGGGTCTTCTTCGACGGTAACTACTCAACTGTATAGCTTTAGTCAGTCGCAACGGAAATATAGGTACAGCCTCCGGCCACGGCAGCGGACTCTGTCCGCTAAGGAGCGTGGTCATCGGCGTCCGCCGCGAGGGGCCCTAAATTCGCGACGCGTGCGCCCGTCTGGTGTCGATCAATGGCGGCCCTGTAGCGGCAAGCCGAGGCTGGCGCGGATGTATGCCGATGCACACCCGCTGACGCTGGCATGAACATCGACGTGATCAGCGCGATGCTCGGGGACCGGCTGGACCAACCAACCGAGGCCAGCCTGATCGCGCGAGGTATGGCGGTGGAGATGGTCCGGGGTCAGCTCACGGCAGGCAGGGGCGACGGTGCCGTCCATGCGCGGAGAAGTGCGCGACCGTGGCGGATCGGCGACCAGGGCGCAAGGGCGGCGCTGGTGCCATCGCATGGTGATGCCGATAGGCGCTGCAGCGGGGAGCGCGGTGTGTTATTGGTATCTGAGGGGTTGGATGGGGAGTAATCGGGCGGCACGGTAGGCGGGATAGCTGCCAGCGATGAGGCCGATCATGAGGCTGATCGCGAATGCCGCTACCAGGGGCGGGACAGACAAGACGGGGGTGAACCCGGCCAGGGCTCCGGAGGGGTCGAAGGCGGGTGCGACCGCTTGGATGAGGAAGATCATTCCGATTCCGACTCCGACGCCGAGGAGTCCACCGAGGCCGGCTAGGACGAGGGATTCGATGAGGACCTGTTTAAGGACGGCGCGGCTGGTGGCGCCGCTTGCTTCGCGGATGCTGACCTCGCGGGTTCGTTCGTTGACCGATGCCAGCATAATGTTCAGGACTCCGATACCGCCGACGACCAGCAAGATCACCGCGATGGCCGGAATGAACAAGACGAGGATGCGCACAATCTGGTTGAAGGTCTGCAGCCGGGCTCCCAGGGATTGAATCTGGAAGTCCCGCAGTCGGGGGTCGGTGATGTGGTGGCGGGTGTCGAGGATGCGGGTGACCTGGGCCATGGCGGCGGGCACGGCTGCCTGTTGGGGGGCTTGCACGGTGATCTCGTTGAGCGTGCTGCCGGTACCCATGCCGTAGCCGACGATGTAGCGGCGGTCGGTGTCTAGCGGCACAACCACGGTGTTGTCCAGCTGCCGACCGTAGCTAGCCATCACACCGATGACCCGGAATGTCACATGGTTGATCTGGATGGTCTGGCCCAGCGCTGCCGCGGGATCACCGAACAGGGTGCTGGCGACGGTAGGACCCACGACTGCCAGCCTGGCGGCCTCGCGAGCCTGAGTCTGGTCGAAAAACGATCCCGCCGTCAGGACCCGGTTGTTCGTCGCAGCCCAGACATCCGTGGTGCCGATGGTGGTCCCCGAGAGAAGCTTGACGGTTCCAGTCGCTATCGTCATTCCTGAGCTGTTGATCGACGGGGTGACGGTGGCGACGTCGGGTGCGTTCTGCAGCGCGGAGGCGTCGGCGTCGGTCAGATTCCGGGCTGCTGGGCCGCCTAGGACGTCGGCGGTCGTCGGCACGATGGCGAAGTCATTGGCCATCGTTTCGACGCGCGCATCGATCGAGTTTTTCACCCCATAGCCGCACGCGACTAGCAGAATCACCGCCGAGACTCCGATGATGAGGCTGAACATGGTCAGCGCCGAACGCAGCCGGTGGGCCCGCAACCCGCGCAACGCCTCTCGCCGGCTCATCCTGTGGTGGCTCATTGTTGTGTGGCCTCCTCCGGCTCTGCGGCACCGCACCGCCCGTCAAGGACACCCCTAGCAGGCATAACCGGTCATCCGCGTTTCGTGCAAGGGCCTCAGCGAATTCCCAGCGAATTCCCTCATTTCATCACAATGCGTAGATCGCCACTAACCGCGTTGTACACAGGCGATAGCGCATCGGAGTCGGCAGCGAGCGCAGCGTGCTCGGCCCGCCGATAGATCGCACTATCTGCGAAACTGCGTCCTGTTTACAGTCGTCGGTAGCGGTGGAACATGGGTCTGGCTGAGGCCCCTCGTGCCTGACAGGATTGCTAGGACAGCCTCTCGTTCCCAAAGCCTCGGCAACCGGTGTCGATCCATGTGGCAGATACAGCCCACCTGCACTGACGCGGTGGTCGACTGTGTGTTCGGTGACTGCTGTCGTGGGTCGTTGCTACCCGACTGCTACACACCACGAAGGGTAATCGATGGCTTGACCCCCAGAGATCGGCAGCGAGGCCATGCAAGGGTTTCTGGGCAGGTCAGCGATGGTCGCGGGCCCGTCATTCTCTGACGGATGGGGCACTGTTGCTTGTCGGCTGTGCGGGTAACGATGATCAGTTCAGGTCGCGGGTTAACCCTCTTGCGCCGCTGGTTGGGGATCCGACAGATGGTCACCAGAGATCGAAGTGCCGACCTTACAATTCGGGATCAACCGCCGGGCTGTGTCGGACATTGGCGTATCACCCTCGCCACGGCACAAACAACCCTAGCTTTAAGCGAAGATGGAGTATATATTCGCTTTGTCGGGTACTGCAACCACGTCATGCGCCAGGTTCCAGTGCCTCAGCCTAGTGGCCCGATGCGCTGGTGCGTGGGTCTGGTCGTAGTCGGTGGTAACCGATGGCTGAGACAATGGGCCGATATGAAGCTAGGGGATATCATGCGACGGGTCATCATCCGTTCTCTCGCAGTCACCGCCGTATTCACCGGACTGCTTTTTACTGGCGCCGGCATGGCCGGCGCTAATCCAGCACCTCCGCTTAATGCGCCGTGCTATGTCCTTCCTACATCGTGCCCGTAGCGGTGGCATAAGTATTGAGCGTGTTGATCCGACACAGCTCGTCGAGTCTGTCGAGGATTCGCGACCAGGTGTGATGGATGGTCTGGTCAGCCGCACCGTGCGGAAGATGGTTGCGAGCTTCCTTGATGACGGATGACGGAGACGTCTACGTCCGCAAGATCAACGGCGAGCTGGCGGACGACGATCGCGCCGGAGTCATCGAGGTGGGAACG
>JAODNG010000277.1 GCA_025465385.1 Pseudonocardiales bacterium | reverse complement strand
CAGTCCGTCGACGGGAGCTCGCCCCCATGATCGTGGGGGCCTACGGCCTGACTCGCCGGGAGTCCGGAGTCCTCTCCTGGGTGCTGCGCGGTCGTTCGAACCGCCAAATCGTGAGTGCCTTGCGCATCAGCGAGTACACCGTGCAGGCCCTCTCAGGCGAGACGCAACGCACGTGAGGGGTAAAATCTGGACAGTCGTTTCAGACCAGATGCCCCCTTTGCTGACGTCCCCAACCCTAGCTAGCCGTTTGTTACGCCAGCGTTGAATGCATGTGACCAATGGCCAATAATCGTTAAACCCCAGTTTCCCGCTTTTTGAACTGTGACTCGGCTAACATCAATATTCACGTTTGGCTGAAACAGTGTGCTGTCCGCCACTTCGCAGTCATACCGGCAATACAGCGAGGTCGCGCGGGCGTTGATTGAGTCGCGCCACGCCGCTCTCGGTAACCACCACGATGTCTTCGATACGGGCGCCCCAGTGGCCGCGAAAATAAATGCCGGGCTCGATGCTGAAGGCGATTCCGGGTTCGAGCACCAGATCGTTGCCAGCGACGATGTAGGGCTGCTCATGCACGTCGAGACCGATGCCGTGGCCGGTTCGGTGGATGAACTGCTGGCCGAAGCCGGCTTCGGTGATCGGCACCCGAGCGGCGGCGTCGACCTCTTCTGCCGTTACGCCCGGCGCGACAGCCGCCACTGCGGCGTTCTGCGCAGATTGCAACACCGCGTAAGCCAAGTCGGCGTCGGTATCGGCCGGATCACCCAGGCTGTAGGTGCGAGTGCAGTCGGAGAAGTAACCCTCCGGGGTCGGGCCGCCGATGTCGACCACCACCACGTCCCCGGGCGCCAGCACCCGCGCAGAGACGTCATGGTGTGGGCTTGCACCATTCGGACCGGAACCAACGATGACAAACGCCGCCGACGTGTGACCCTCCTCGACGATGGCGGCAGCCACATCGGCGCCGACCTGTGCCTCGGTGCGCCCGACCCGAAGCCACTCCCCCATCCTCGCGTGCACTCGATCGATGGCCTCGCCCGCGACGGTTAGCGCGGCAATTTCCGCGCTGTCCTTGCGCATCCGCAGCTGCGCCAGCACCGTTGACGCCAGCTTCTGCTGGCAGGCCGGCAGCGCGTCGCGCAGCGCCAGCACATGTGCCGCGGGCATCGCATCCCCCACCCCGGCCCGGGTTACCAGCGACCTCGACCTGCGCAGCACAGCAGCGACTAAGGCATACGGGTCCTGCCCGTCGGTCCACTCGGCGATCTCCAAACCGAGCTCGAGCACTGGCGTGCCGTCCAGCCCCGGCCGTTCCAGTGCCGGCACCACCAGCACTGGGTCACCGTCAGCGGGCAACACCAGGCAGGTCAGCCGCTCGTGGGACGCACCGGCGACGCCCAGCAGGTAGCGCAGATCCGGGCTGGGAGTGATCAGTAGGGCATCCAAGCCGGCGACCCGGGTGGCGTCACGCGTACGGGCCAGGCGGGCGGTGAAAGTTTCACATGGGGCGGGCACACCTCAAGCCTAGGACCGGCCGGTCCCGGTGGCTGTCATTAGGCTGTGCGTTCATGGACGCGCCCTTGCTGCTCATCGATGCCGCAAGCCTGTACTTCCGGGCCTATTACGGAGTTCCCGAGTCAATCACGGCTCCGGACGGCACACCGGTGAACGCGGTGCGGGGGTTCACCGACATGGTTGCCCGGCTGATCGAACAACGCCGGCCGTCCCGTCTGGTCGCTTGCCTGGACTTGGACTGGCGACCGGCATTCCGGGTCGCCGCGCTCCCGTCCTACAAGGCGCACCGGGTTGCCGAGCAGACCGGACCCGGTGCGCCGGACGTCGAGGAGGTGCCCGACACGCTGAGCCCCCAGGTCCCGCTGATCCTCGAGCTGCTGGCCGTCGCGGGTCTGGCCACCGCGGGCGCGGAGGGGTACGAGGCCGACGACGTGATCGGCGCGCTGGTCGCCGTCGAGCGCCGCGAACCCGTCGAGGTCGTCAGCGGCGACCGGGACTTGTTTCAGGTGGTGCGCAGCGAGCCGACTCCAGTGCAGGTGGTCTACGTCGGGCGGGGGCTGGCCAAAGCCGAAACGATCGGCCCCGCCGAGCTCGCAAACCGCTACGGGCTGCCGGAAGCCGGTGCCGGGCCCGGCTACGCGGATCTGGCCGCGCTGCGCGGTGATCCGTCCGATGGGCTGCCCGGGGTACCCGGAATCGGCGAGAAGACTGCCGCCACGCTGATCAGCCGGTTCGGCTCGATGGAAGGACTGCTCGCGGCGTTGGACGATCCGCAATCAGCGCTCGCCGCGGGTATTCGGGCAAAGCTGCGCGCCGCTCGGGACTATCTGGAGCTGGCACCCAGCGTCGTGCGGGTGGCCACCGACGCCCCGGTGCGCAAGGATCGCGACGACACGCTACCCGCAGAGCCCGCCGACCCGGCCGCGCTCACCGCGCTGCAACAGAAATGGGGTCTCGGCACCGCGGTGGACCGCCTCGTCGCAGCGCTTGCAGCTCACCGCTGACCCGTGTCCTGCGCGAGCAAGTCACCAGCCTTCGCCCCGATCATCATGATGGTGATGTTCGGATTGACCGCCGGTAGGAACGGCATGACGGACGCATCGGCGACGCGCAGCCCGGTCACACCCTTGACCCGCAGCCGCGGATCGAGCACGGCCGCCGGATCGTCGGCGGCACCCATCCTGGCCGTTCCCGCGGGATGGTAGACCGTGTTGTGCGTCTTGCCGATGTACTCGACCAGCTCGTCGTCGGTGACCGAGTCCGCGCCGGGTGCCAGTTCCCGTTCGATCCAGCCCCGCAACGCCGGCTGCGCGGCGATCCGGCGAGCCAGCCTGATCCCGACGAGCATCACAGCGAGATCGTGGCCCTCGGGATCGGTGAAGTAGCGGGGGTCCACCTTCGGCCGGTCCCGAAAGTCACGTGACCGCAGCCGGACCGTCCCCCGGGACCGGCCGCGGGTGACGTTCGGCGTCAGGCAGAAGCCGTTGGACGTGGTCGGGTAGCCCCAGCGCACGGTA
>JAODNG010000259.1 GCA_025465385.1 Pseudonocardiales bacterium | reverse complement strand
CCCGACCGAGCACCTCCAGCATCAGTGGGCGGCAGCGGCTGCCGAGGTCGGTCGGGCCCTGGACCCCGACTTCCGCAACTCGGTAGGCGCCACCTCCCGCGACTATCACGGTGTCGCGGTCACCTATGCGCAGGTCGCAGCACACCCGACGCTGCATCGGGTGCGCACTGAGGGACGCGCCAGCCTGGTGGTACTCGACGAGATCCACCACGGCGGAGATGCAAAGAGCTGGGGTGACGGAGTGCGGGAGGCCTTCACGCCAGCGGTTCGCCGGCTTGCCCTAACGGGGACCCCATTCCGCAGCGACGACAGTCCGATCCCGTTCATCAACTACGAACCCGATAGTGCTGGCGCGTTGCGCTCCGTTGCCGATCACTTCTACGGGTATTCCGAAGCGCTGGCCGACGGGGTAGTGCGGCCAGTGATGTTCCTCGCCTACTCCGGGGAGGCCCGGTGGCGGACCAGCGCGGGGGAGGAGTACTCGGCGCGCCTGGGCGAGCCGCTTACCGCCGAGCACACCGCCCGGGCCTGGCGCACCGCGTTGGATCCGGCTGGAGAGTGGATGCCAGCGGTGCTCAGCGCCGCGCACACCCGGCTTACCCAGCTACGTGCCGGCGCGCTGCCTGACGCAGCCGGATTGGTGATCGCCACCGACCACATCACCGCGCGGGCCTACGCCGGGATCTTGGCAACAATCACCGGTCGGGAGCCGGTGTTGGTGCTGTCCGACGACCCCTCGGCCACCAGCCGGATCGCTGCGTTTGCCGACTCCGATGAGCGCTGGCTGGTCGCGGTCCGGATGGTGTCTGAAGGCGTTGATGTGCCCCGCCTCGCCGTCGGCGTGTACGCGACATCGGCAGCCACCCCGCTGTATTTCGCCCAGGCGGTGGGCCGATTCGTCAGATGTAGACGACCCGGCGAGACCGCGACGGTGTTCCTGCCCAGCGTGCCGGTGCTGTTGGGCCTGGCCAGTGAGCTGGAGAAACAGCGCGATCACGTGCTTGGTGCACCGCACCGGGCCGACGAGGGTTGGGACGACGCCGCGCTGGCGCAGGCCAACGCGCAGCGCGACGAACCTGGCGAGCAGGAGCGGGCGTTCACCGCGTTGGGCGCCGACGCCGAGCTGGATCAGGTGATCTACGACGGGGCGTCGTTCGGCACGGCAGCATTCGCCACTACCGACGATGAGCAGGACTACCTCGGTCTACCGGGGCTGCTGGAACCCGATCAGATGCGGGCGCTGCTGCGCCAGCGCCAGCAGCAGCAGTTGGGCCGCGCCACGGAGCGCTCCGGCGCGCGCATGGCTGGGCCGTCGGGGAACGCCCAGCCGCCCACGGTGCGTCAACGACTCACCGAGCTGCGCCGGGAACTCAACACCCTCGTCGCGATGGCTCACCATCGCACCGACCGGCCACACGGGGCGATCCATCAAGAGGTTCGCACTGCGTGCGGCGGCCCCCCTACTGCCATGGCCACCGTCGAGGATCTGGAAAAACGCATCGCCTTCCTGCGTTCCCGATAGCTGCGCCGCGGTGCACCGACAGCTATGCCGGAGCGAAACTGTCGATCTTCGCGGCCATGACGAAATCGCTTTCGGTCAGACCGCCGGCGTGGTGTGTCGTGAAGGTCACCGCCAGCTTGCCCCAGCTCACCTCGAGGTCGGGGTGGTGACCCTGAGACTCTGCCAGCAGGGCGATCTGAGTAGCCAAGGCAAATGGTTCCCGGAAGTTCGAGAACGTGAAGACCCGGCGAATCACTCGATCGGTGTCGCGTTCCCAGGCGGCATCGATCTGCCGGTGCAACTTGGCCGCCTGGGCTTCGTCGAGTCGCGCAGAGCCGGGGGCGCAGTCTTTGCAGCTCTGCGTAGCGAGATCTGGGGCGCTCATACAATCAAGCTATCCTGCTCGGCTAGGCGTCGCTGGCCTGGATGTCCGCCGCGAGTTCCTTCAACTTCGACGAGTGCTCGCGGGCGTGGTGGTTGCAGAACAGCAGTTCTCCACCTGAGGGCAGGACTGCTCGGACGCGAGCGGCGGCGCTGCACCGGTCGCAACGGTCGGAAGCAGTCAACTCAGGGCGGGTAAGCGTGCTGGTCATGGCTTCTCCCTCCGTCGTGGCCTGATCTGTGCGACCAGGCCCGATCAACCGGCTGCGGTACTCACGGGAGCCACCCGTCAACCTTGACATCGGATCCCAAGGTCCCACTGTTGCAGACGAACGCTATCCGCGTTGTGTTCCCGAGGTGACCATTGTGTGTCTGGAAGCTAGTACCGCATCCCCGCGCCGTCGCGCGCAAGGGTGAGTCAGGATCGTGTGCTCACACTCCGTGCAACCGGGTCTCGTGTCGGATTGTTCCTGCCCCGCCGCTCTTCATGGCCGGCGGCTGTGTAGGCGCCGCAGGCTAGCCTGGTCACAAGCATCGTTGGCCGGGCAAGCGGGTGGGAGGATCGACTATGGTCGACGCGCGGGCGGTGGCTGCGGACCTGGCGGCGGACGGCGTCGTCGGGGTGATCATCGCGTGGGCGGACAACAACGGGATACCCCGCTCGAGGACAGTGCCGATCGCGTCGCTGCCCCAGGTGGCGAGCCGCGGCGTCGGAGTGACTCCGCTGTTCGCGGTGTTCGACTCCCACGACGGGATCACCTTCGCTCATCAGGGTCTGGCCACCCCCTCCGGCGACGTCCGGTTGGTTCCGGACCTACGCGGGCTGACTCGGCTGGCCGGCCAGCCTGCCTTGGCGTGGGCTCCGGGGCGCCACATCGCCGTGGATGGTTCGCCGTGGCCATACGACCAGCGTGGGGTGCTTGAAGCGCAGATCGAGGCGGCCGCCGAGGAGGGGCTGGAGATCAAAGCCGGCTACGAGCTGGAGTTCGTCCTTACTCAGGCCGATGACTCCGGCGATCCCGACGGGGAGCCTCGGCTGGCCTACCAGGCTCCCGCTTACA
>JAODNG010000253.1 GCA_025465385.1 Pseudonocardiales bacterium | reverse complement strand
CCTTCGAGGTGAACCCCGGGGAGCCTCGCGGTCTCGGCGTCCTGAAAAACCTGAAGGTGCTACAGCTCGGGGAACGTTCTGATCACCGCGGTGTGATGAGTGCTTCACATCGTTCCGGAGCGGGTATCTCTAGGCGTCGGCGGCTGGACCTGCAGACCGGCGAGCTAAGCGACGACCGAGTGGAGGGGAGTAAAGGGCGTGACCCAGCAGACCGGAGTCGATCACGCGTTAGACGCAGAGGCCCAGGAATACCGGCAGGGCGCGGAGCGACCGCTGGGTGGATACGTGCTGGTGATGACTACGTTTGCCGCGGTGGTAGGCCTAGCGGGCCTCGCGGCCGCTTTGACCGGGCGCGGGCTGCCCCGCAGAATCGCACCCTACGACCTGGCCCTGATCACCACAGGAACCCACAAACTATCCCGCATGATCAGCAAAGATGCGGTCACGAGCCCACTACGTGCCCCGTTCACCCGTTACCGCGGCACCGGAGGGCCTGCCGAGGTGATGGAAGAGCCGCGTGACGACAGCCCCCTGCGACATGCCGTCGGCGAACTCCTCAGCTGCCCGTTCTGCCTCGACATGTGGGTAGGCACCGGCTTCACGATCGGGCTGCTATTCCTACCGCGATTCACCCGGTTCGTCGCAGCCACATTCACCGCGCTGACCGGCGCGGACTTTCTGCACCTGCTCTACGCCCGCGCCCAGCAGGCCGCGCAGGGCTGAGACGACCCGCCGTCATTGCGACTTTATTGCCTCTGACCGTGCCAGTTCAACGCCACGATGATGTCCACGCGTCTTGTGCATGCTGGCTACGGTCGTCGCCAGCAGCACGCCGACGATCACAGCCAGCGACAACCCAATGCCCACCGCCGGTACTGATTCCAGTGGTTCACCGTGGTTCAGGAGGGATATCGAGTTTTCATGCAGCGTGTCGAGCACCAGCTTGACGCCGATGAACCCGAGAATCACACCGAGCCCGATGGGCAGGTAGACGAGCCTGGTGAGCAGTCTTCCAATGAGGAAGTACAGCTGCCGCAGCCCCATCAGCGCAAAAGCGTTCGCGGTGAAGACGAGAAAGGCTTCTTGGGTGAGCCCGAAGATCGCTGGGATGGAATCAAGAGCGAACACGAGGTCGACGGTGCCGATCGCGATCATCACGACGATCATCGGAGTAAGGCAACGCTTGCCGTCGCGCTTGATCGTGAGCTGGGACCCGTCGTATTCGTCGCTCACCGGGATCCGTTTGCGCAGCGTACGCAACACGATGTTCTCTCCGAATTCGACCTCCTGCTTGCGGTGACGGATCTGGCGCCAGCCTAGGTAGATCAGCAGCGCAGCGAAAAGGTAGAAAACCCAGCTGAAGTGTGAGATCACTGCCGCACCAGCCGCGATGAAAAGTCCGCGCATGGCTAACGCCAGCACGATGCCGATCAACAGCACCCGGTGTTGCTGGATGGCCGGCACCCGGAACGCACTCATGATGATCACAAAAATGAACAGATTGTCCACCGATAGCGAGTATTCGGTAAGATACCCAGCGAAATATTCGACCGCGAAAGTGCTGCCGGCGAAAAACCAGATACCCAGGCCGAACGCCGCCGCACAGGCGAGGTAGAACACCACCCATCGGACCGCCTCCGCCATGCCCACCTCGTGCGGCTTACGATCGACGATGGCCAGGTCAAGGGCGAACAGCACACCGATAGCGCCCACTGTGACGAGCCATACCCACACGGGCACATCCATGAACGAACCTCCGGGCAGACGGCATACGTCGGACACCCGGAGGTCTCTTCCACCGGCGAACCGGTCGACGGCACCGGGTACCCGCAGCACTGCGGGAAACCGTGTTGACGATGCCGCCGCGAAGGAATACTCCCCTCCACGCTGGCACAAGTCTCCCGTATCGTCCGCATTGGCACCACCCCGGGTCGCGGGCCGTCGTGATGACACGGGTCACCGGCGGAGTGCTGAGAAACCGCTGAGACGGCTGTTGCACCGGAACCGGTCTGTACCGTCGGTGCAGTGTCCCGAACGATCCGCCGGCGGCTGCTCGTCGTGCTGGTGATTACCACTGTGATCGCGGCCGCCGGGGTGATGCTGGCGATCAGAGCGGCGGCTTCTGATGCACCGGCAGTCGCTACCGAGAACGTGACCATCGACGTGCCTGAGGGACCGGGTAGCGCCGGTCAAGTGCACCTCGACGCCACGGTATACCGGCCGGCGGTCACTCCCGCGCCCGCCGTGCTGGTGGCCCACGGCTTCGGTGGAAGCAAGAACTCGGTCAGCACCGAGGCGACCGCGCTGGCCCGCCGCGGGTTCGTCGTGCTCGCTTGGAGCGCCCGGGGATTCGGCGCGAGCACCGGACAGATCGGCCTCGACTCCCCCGATTACGAGGTGGCCGACGCCCGAGCGCTGGTGGACTGGTTGGCCAAGCGACCGGATGTGGTGCGTGACGGGCCCGGCGATCCGCGGGTCGGTGTCACCGGCGCGTCTTACGGCGGCGCGCTCGCCCTGCTGCTGGCGGGAACCGACCGGCGGGTGGATGCGCTCGCACCGGAGATCACCTGGAACGATCTTTCGCAAGCGCTGTTCCCGAACACCGCGAGCCCAATGCCCATCCCCGCGACGACCCCGGCGGCCGGCGCCTTCGCCCCGGACGGAGTATTCAAGCGGGATTGGGCGGGATACTTCTTCGGCGCCAGCGCCAGCGGTCCGGGGGGATTGTGCGGGCGGTTCCGCCCGGAGGTGTGCGCCGCTTACGTGCAGGCCGCTACCACCGGTGGCCCCACTCCGGAGATCGTGCAGCTGCTACGCCGCTCGTCGCCCGCCGTAGTAGCCGGCAACATCACCGCGCCGACCCTGCTCATCCAGGGCGAGCACGACACGTTGTTCGGGCTGGACCAGGCTGACGCCACCGCCCGTCAGCTCGCGTCGGCAGGTGCTCCATTCAAGCTGATCTGGTATGCGGGTGGTCACGACGGCGGAGAGCCCGACGCGGCGCTGCAGGAGCAGGTCGGCGCCTGGTTCGACTACCACCTACGCCGGAACGGAAAGGACCCAGGGACCGGCTTTGATTACCAGGTGCCGGGCATTTTCGGCACGCGAACAGGGGTCGCCCAGCGCACCGTGCACGCCCCGATCTATCCCGGCCTCGACGGCGTTCCGGTGCAGCGGCGGAAGTTGGCGGTGCACGGTGAGCCGCAACCGGTCGTCCGTCCGCCCGGTGGCAGCCCGGCCGCGCTGAGCAGCCTGCCCGGCCTCAGCTCCGCGCTGGCCCCAGGCGCCGCAAACCTCGACGGGGTGGCGATGGACCTGCCCGGGCAAACCGCGACTTTCAGCACCGATCCGCTGCCAGACTCACTGCAGATCACTGGAGCGCCGCAGATCCGGTTGCGGGTGGCCGCGGCACAGACCAATACCCCAGCACCGGCGTCGGAGGCGGTGCTGTTCGTCAAGCTCTATGACGTCGGACCGGATGGACGCCGCACGCTGCCGGGTGCAGCGGTGGCCCCGGTGCGGATCGGCCCGCTGGCAGCCGACGGGGCGCCGACCGAGGTCACCGTGACACTGGCCGGAGTGGTGCGGCCGGTCCAGGCCGGACACCGTTTGGAGGTGGCAGTAGCCACGACTGACCGCGGCTACGCACTGCCCCCGCAGCCCGCCGGGTACACGGTGTCGCTTGCTCCGGACGGTCACCTGGCTGTCCCGGTGGTGCCCGGCGAGCAGGCAGCGGCGCCGCTTCCGGTCGTCCAGCTCACCGGGTTGGGGATCCTCACCGCGCTGGTGCTGGCGCTTGGAATAGTCGTCACGCTGCGCAGACGGCACGCCGAGGATGCCGATCCTGGAATGGCCAGCGTGCCGTTGGTGGTGTCGGGTCTGACCAAGCGCTATCCGGGTGGCCTCACCGCGGTCGATGACCTGTCCTTCCGCGTCGAGCACGGGCAGGTGTTGGGGCTGCTGGGGCCCAATGGCGCCGGCAAGACGACCGTGCTGCGGATGCTGATGGGGCTGGTCATGCCGACCGGTGGGCAGTTGCGGGTGTTCGGGCACCGGGTGAACGCCGGTTCGCCGGTGTTGTCCCGGGTCGGATCGTTCGTAGAGGGTCCAGGCTTCCTACCGCATCTGACCGGTGCGGCCAACCTGAGACTGTACTGGGCGGCGACCGGTCGGCCCGCTGCGGACGCCGGCATCGACGAGGCGTTGGAGATCGCAGGGTTGGGCCATGCGGTGCATCGGCGGGTGGGCACCTACAGCCAAGGCATGAAACAACGCCTGGCAATCGCCCAAGCGATGCTCGGGAAACCGGATCTGCTGGTGCTTGATGAACCGACCAACGGTTTGGACCCGCCGCAGATCTATGCCATGCGGGAGGTGTTGCGCGATTACGCCGCCCGCGGGGCGACGGTGCTCGTCTCCAGTCACCTGCTCGCCGAGGTGGAGCAGACCTGTAGCCACGTGGTCGTGATGCACCGGGGTCGGCTAGTGGCAGCCGGCAGCGTTGCTGAGATCGTCGCAGCGGCCGGCATCGGGGTCGACGGGGTGGCTGCGCGCTATCAGCTGGAGGAAGCGTTCCTGCAGCTGGTGGGGCAGGAGGCCATCGAATGACCACGCACGGAGCGGCACCCGGTTACCGAGCCACGACGACATTACCGCTGCGGGTGGAGCTGATGCGTCAGCTGCGGCGCAGGCGCACCGTGCTCACATTGGGATTCCTCGCCCTGCTGCCGTTCCTGCTGTGGCTGGCGTTCCAGATCGGACGCAATGACCGCAACCGCGCGGGTGGCGCCACGCTGGCCGATCTCGCCACTGCCAGTGGGCTCAACTTCGTGATGTTCACCCTGTTCTCGACGGCGAGCTTCCTGCTGGTTGTGGTGGTTGCGCTGTTCTTCGGCGACACGGTGGCCAGCGAGGCGTCCTGGTCGAGCCTGCGCTACCTGCTGGCGGCACCGGTGCCCCGGGGGCGCCTGCTACGGCAGAACGCGGTGGTAGCTGCACGGCTCTCGGGATGTGCTCTGGTGCTGCTACCCGCGGTGGCGATGGTGGTGGGTGTGGTCGCCTACGGGTCAGGTGACCTGGTCTCCCCGACGGGCCAGTCGCTGGCTTTTCTACCCGCCGCGAGGCGGCTAGCACTGGTTCCCGCTTACCTGGCGCTGCAGCTGGCCTGGGTCGCTGGGCTGGCGCTGCTGCTCTCGGTGAGCACCGACGCGCCGCTCGGCGCCGTCGGCGGCGCGGTGATGGCGTCGATCCTGTCCCAGATCCTGGAAACCATCAATGCACTCGGCGACCTGCGGGACTACCTGCCCACCCGCTTCAACTCGGCGTGGGCTGATCTGCTGGCCTCCCCGATCGACTGGACGCGCCTGGCCAGCGGAGCATTCTCCGGGCTGACCTACGCCACGGTATTCGGATTGGCAGCGTGGCGGCGATTCGCCACGAAGGACATCACCAGCTGACGTCGGCAGTTCGCGTACTCGACACCCGGCGGAAGGAAGCAAGCAGCCTCGCCGTCACCTCGTGCTGATGCGATGACATTAAGTGACCGCACGGTCGACGAGGGGACACGATGCCCACCCGGCGCACTTTCCTTGCTGGCGGCCGCGCTGGTGGCGCGGTAGCGGTGGTTGACCCGCCTCGACTGCATGAGGACCCCGACCGAACAACCTCGATCGTCATCGGTCATCGTGGTGCCGCCGGCTACCGGCCGGAACACACGTTGGCGTCCTACGAGCTCGCCGCGCGATTGGGCGCGGATTTCATGGAGCCGGACCTAGTGGTGACCAGCGACGGTGTGCTGGTCTGCCGGCACGAGCCCGAGATCGGCAGCACCACCGACGTCGCCAGCCATCCCGAGCTCTCCTTGCGAAAGACCACCAAGGTGCTCGACGGTGTCGCCGTCACGGGCTGGTTCACCGAGGATTTCACCCTCGCCGAGCTCAA
>JAODNG010000250.1 GCA_025465385.1 Pseudonocardiales bacterium | reverse complement strand
CTGTTCCAGGAACGGCAGATCCGCAGCGTCACAGCCAACACCCGCCAAGACGGTCACGACTTCCTTCGCTTCGCCGCCGAACACCGGCTGCACGTGGTCACGACCCGATACCCCCTAGACCAGGCCCGGTCCTCGGCAGCGGGGCCACTCTCGATGTAGGTGGCCTCCCTCAATGTCGGTGGACTCTTCGACCTCGACCTCGACGTCGTCGACGGGTTCGGTTACGTCGGCAAGTTGAGCTTGCCGGGCGGCGGCCTCCTCCCGGCAAGCCAGTCTGGCGGCAACGTGGACGAACCAGCACCGAGAAAGCGTAGAGTGAAAGTAGCCGACAGCTTCGAACGTAGGCGTCCCGGCTTAACGTCGTTCTCGGTCGTACCACGACACCGGCCGCCGGGGACGGGACAGACCAACGCGATGTCGGACCTCACCAACACTACAAACCAGCTCTCCGTCACGAGCGCGGTCACGTCAACCACCCGCGCGCGGCTCAGCCTGAAGCCCGACGGCTTCCCAGCAGGTGCTTTCGACGGCGCGTGGTGGCCACGTTCGACAGATCCAGCCATCGAGCTCACCGCACTGACCGACACACTCGAAGCCCAGCGAGCCCCGGTCCGTCGGATCTCGCTGATCATGGCCGGATGGGACAGCGCTCCTCACCGCATCCGGCTCGACAGCGGCCGAAAGGTTGCCGTGGACTGGTTTCGGAACGGGGACATGCGCATAATCCGAGTTGTTGACACTAACGATCAGCGGCTCGATCTGCTCATCACCCCTGTCGACACCGACCAAGCCATCGCTCACCGGGCACTCACTATGGCTACCAACGGCCAAGATCCCGACATCACCGCTACTGTTGGCCACCGCTCGGCGCCCGAAGAGATCCATGTCCCGCCCATCTCCGACGTCGCCGCGATCAGCCGTATAGCAGCCGTGTAGCAACGACGCCAGACGGCACCTATCGCACGCAGCGTCCACCAATCGCGTCGATGCTGGCGAACCGCCGCCCTCACGCGACCGCATACGGCGTGTCGAGGCTTTGGGGCGAGGGGCGCGGGGTCAAATCCCACCAAGTCGACCAGCCGAGGCTGCGGGTTCCAGAAGTCGGCCACGGGCCGTGAGCTTTGGATTCGATGCGCGGAATGATGCCTTCGGGGAACACGATATCTGGGCCTGAGTAACTGGCGGTAGCTCGTGGCGCTACTAAAGGTTGGAGTGGCGTTGGTTTCGCAGCCGCCGAGCGCGGCTCCGACGGTGAGGGCGGCGGCAGCCCCCACCAAAGTAATGATCGTTCTGGGTAAGCCGAGCGCAGCCGCTGGGCGGTACCCGCGCCGCCACGGCGCTGACGGCTGCCAGCAGATGCCCCGGCTCCAGCGGTCGACGCCGAGCTACCGCAATCGACCAACGCGGCAGCAAGGGCGGCGACGGCGGTCAACCGCGCAGTCCCGGCGGGAAGGGATCCACCGCTTGGTACGGCGTTATCCGGATCTGGGCGTGCGCGGTCTGGCAGCCGTGAGGGTTGATGATCAGCGGGTTGAGTTCCAGTTCGATGACCTCGGGCAGTAGGTGGGCCAGCAGGCTCACCCGCCCCAGCACGTCGCGCACCGCAGTGATGTCCATCGCCGGGGCGGCCTGGGGACCGAACAGCGCGGCCGAGCACCGCAGGCCGTGTAGAAGGTCATCGGTGTCCGCATCGCCCAGCGGGGCCAGACGAGCAGTCCGGTCGGTGACCACGTTGGTGTCCACACCGCCGAGGCCGAAGACGACCAGCGGCCCGAACACGCCGTCGGAGTGCACCCCGACCATCAACTCGCGGCCACCGGCCGCGGCGTCGTCGTCGGCGGGTCGGGTGTCGACCATGGGGATGCCGAAGCAGCGCAGCAGCTCGACAGTGTGCAGTAGATCCAGCCAGCCGCCGGTCGGCTCGGCCCGGAACCTGTCCCGCAGGATCGCCAGGGCCCTGGGCGCATCTACGTCGGGCGGTAGCGTGTGCGGTGGGTTCGGGCGGCGTTGCCAGCGGGTGTACTCGGCGAGCCGGCCCAGTACCGCGATCGCCGCGGCCGGATCGGCATAGCTGACTGTCCTGGGCGCACCGTCGGCGTCGGGTAGCGCTGCCAGGGTGGCTTGCTGTCCGAGGCGGACGGCCAGCAGGGGTTTGTCGCCCTCGGCGATCGTGGCGAGTGCGGTGATCGGGTCACCGAGGGCCGTGCGCACGGTTGCGGCGATGACCGCGTCCACGCCGGGGTCGGCGCGCACGGCCGCGACGCATCGGTTAAAGGTGTCGGCGTCTACCGCGGCCGTGGTGTGCACTGGGTTGTTCGGTGATGCGGGTTGGGGTAGCAGGGCTCGCAGCGTGGCGACCGTCGCGGGATTCAGGTCCGCCAGTACCGCGCCGGCGAGGGCGCAGGCGTCCGCGGCGAGTACCCCGGCGGCGGCATTGGTCACTACCGCGATTCGGTTGCCGCGCGGTAGTGGTTGCCAGCTCAACGCGGCGAGCGTGCCGACGAGTTCGGCCGGGGTGTCCACCGCGATTACCCCGGCCTGACGGAACAGTGCGTCGCGGGTGACCGCCGGGGCGGTGTCCGAGGCGACGATGCGTTGCGGGGCCTCGGTGTTGGCGGACCGCACCGCCAGCACTGGTTTGCTGCGGGCTAGTGCCCGCGAGAGCCGACCGAACTTGCGTGGGTTGCCGAACGACTCCAGGTACAGCGCGACCGCTGTGGTGGCATCGTCATGCCGCCACCACATCAGCAGGTCATTGCCGCTGACGTCGTACTTGTCACCGGTGGACACCATTACAGACAATCCGAGCCCGAGCTGACCGAGTTGCTCGCGCAACGCGATGCCGATCCCGCCGGACTGGGTGACCAACCCGATCGCACCGCTGGGTGCCGGCGGGGGGGCGCAGGTGGCGTCCAGTCGCACCGTGGGATCGCTGTTGGAAACACCCACGCAGTTCGGGCCGACCATCCGCATCCCGTACCGGCGCACCGCTGCGAACAGCCGGTCGGGTCGTTGCCTGCCTTTCGTACGCCCAGCCGAGATCACCACCAGCGCCCGCACGCCGCGCTGCCCGCATTGCTCGGCGACCTCGGGTACGGCGTGCGCGGCAACGCACAACACCACCAACTCACAGGCAACCGGCAGGTCCCCAACAGTGGGATAGGCGGGCACCCCGAGGATCTGATCGGTGTGCGGATTGACCACATACAACCGGCCGGAATACCCGCCGGTGATGATGTTGACCAACACTGCGTGGCCGATCGAACCCGGTCGCCGTCCGGCACCGACCACGACCAGCGACTCCGGGCACAGCACCGAACGCAGACTCGCGGTGTCGGCCACCCGCTCCCGTTCCGCCATCGCGTCGAGGTACGTCTCCACCT
Organism: Pseudonocardiales bacterium; assembly: GCA_025465385.1. GTDB lineage: Bacteria > Actinomycetota > Actinomycetes > Mycobacteriales > Pseudonocardiaceae. Next base: position 1,751 of record JAODNG010000250.1, on the reverse strand, counting down.
CATCGAGCAGCAGCTCAACGCGGGTGACGCTGCCCTGGCCGCGCACCCGGTGCGGCAAGCCACAATCGGCGAACACCCGTAGCATCCGACCGTTCTCGGTGAGCACCTCGGCGATGAACCTTCGCACGCCGTGGCGACGGGCCAGCGATACGAGGTGGTCTAAGAGCAACGTGCCCACACCATGGGCCTGCACCGTGCCCGACACCGCCAGCGCCACCTCCGCCTCGGTCGGATCGGCGAGCACCTCGTAGTGCGCGACCCCGATCAGCTTCCCATCGAGGAATGCGCCCATCGCGGCGTGTTGCACGTCCATCGGCGCGGTCATCCCGCATACGAGATCATTCATCCTTAACGGCAGCGGCCCGAAGAACCGGAAATACCGATCGCGCTCATCGAGACTCTCGTGCAGCCGCAGCACCGCCGCCTGATCATCCAGCCCCAGCGGCCGCAGCAGCCCGACCCGTCCGTCGGCCAGCACCACGCGGACGCCCGCGGTCACCTGCCCTTGCCGATCTCGAGGTGAACCGACCTGAACTCTTCCACATCCACTGCCGGCGTGCTCATTTCGAGAATCGATAGGGTGGCCACGAGGTCACATGGCGTTCATCCTAGTAAAGAGCGTTAGCGTGGGATTTTGAACCCACGGAGAGCGCTCGCGCGCTTTCGAGGTCCACTCCTACCCGTTCGCGAACGTTCCCGTGTTCGCTGTAGTGCGGATATGGCGACGACAGGCACATGGGTGGTGAGGTTGTATCGGGGTGAATTGAGACGGAAACTGACCCGAAAATAACAGGTGAGCCGCAGCTCACGGCGTGATCAGCACCCGCTGGCGCGGCCCCATTTTCCCGCCTCCACGGCGGCCAGCGCAGCGGCCCCGGCTCCTGACCCGAAAACAACAGGTGAGTCGCAGGTATGACCTGATGGGCACCTGCTGCCGCGGGGGTGAGCCGGGGGGCGCTGTTGCATCAGCAGAAGAGCGGAGACGGTCAATAGCGGGCCTGTGTGCTGTTCAGATGGCGCGGGCGAGTTCGGTGAAGACTGCGGGGAGTCGGTGGTTCGGGTCGAGGTCGAGGGCCAGCTCGTAGTGTCCGCGGCGCAGGTCCTGGACGAATGCGTGTCCAGCACAGATCACTCGTGCTGAGCGCAGCCGTTTCAGACCACGCATCGGCCGCAGCCGGGCCTTCAGGCGGCCGTGATCAGCTTCGACCCGGTTGTTCGCGTACTGCTCGGTGACGATGCCGTCTTAGGGGTGTCGGACCTGATTTTGATGACTTCATGGATCGACCTTTGTCCACGTGAAAAGGAAACGGCTGTCAAACCGGCTGTTGCTGTAAGTCGCGCAACAGTTGGAGCAGGCAACACGGTTTCTGCGATGCCGCTTGACCGTTCGCTTGCAGCTCGGGCATGTTCCAACGAATTTCTTTGGTGGAGCTATAACAGCATCTGCGTCATAACAGCGTTCTGCCGTGCATCCAATGGCCTCTGCGCGGAGCTTCCACGGCCGTCCGTGGCCAGCACGCTTACCCGCGAGCGCGTGCGCTATCTCATGAAGAACTGTGTTAGCCACGTGGTCCCAGGTATTCAACTCGGTTAGGTGACAGCTCACGCTGATTGTACGAGTGCGGTAGTTGTAGTTGCCAAAACGGCCTTTGGCGTTGTCTAACTCAAAGTGCCAGGAGGTCAGACAGTGACTGTCCATTAATTGCCGACTTGCCGTTGCTGATTCTTGCAGATTCATCGCCTTAGATGGT
>JAODNG010000239.1 GCA_025465385.1 Pseudonocardiales bacterium | reverse complement strand
CGTGAGTGGGAAACCGTGTTATAGCACTGTTTCCCACTCACGACTGCTCGCGGCGCTGCACTTGCTCCAGCTGGTCGGCAGCGTCCCACTCGGCGGCCTGTTGCGGCGTGGGAGCGGTGCCCCCAAGGTGCGCCGGCAGCCACCAGGGATCGTCACCCGGCATATCGGGATAGCGCGCCCGGGTCTCGTCGAGCAGCGCGCTCATCATGTCGAGCAGGGCGGTATCGGTGCCCCGCCCGCGGCTGGGTTGCAGTGGTGCGCCGATGGTGATGCTGATGGGGATATGGCGCGCAGCGCGGATGCTCGGCTTGCGACCTTTGGTCCATACCCGCTGGCTGCCCCACAGCGTCACCGGAATCAGTGGGACGCCTGCAGCGCGCGCCATCCGGCTGGCGCCAGACTTGAACTCCTTGAGGCAGAAGCTGCGGCTGATCCCTGCCTCAGGGAACACCCCCACCAACTCACCCGCGCGCAGCGCGTCGACCGCTGCGCGAAAGGAGGCCGCCCCCGCCGCGCGATCGACCGGGATGTGGTGCATAGCGCGCATCAACGGCCCCATTACTCGATGGCTGAAGACCTCCTGCTTGGCCATGAAACGCACGAACCGGCCACTCTCGCGCCAGAACGGCATGGCCGCGAGGGCGAAATCGAGGTACCCGGTGTGGTTCATCACCACCACAGCGCCACCGGTTGCCGGTACATGCTCCCGCCCGACGACGTCGATCCGTAAGTCCAACGCGCGGAACAAGCCCACTGCGGTGCGCGCCACGCAGCGGTACGGCACATCAGTCACCGTCTTACGCTAGCCGGTGGACGGCGAGGACAGGTCTGCACCGCGCCGGCTGGGATGGACAGCAGCGAGAAGTAGCCGAGGAACACCGGCGTTGTTCGCCAGGTCCGACAGGCTTAGTCCGGATTCATCGGCGCAAGCGGTAGGAGGATCTCGAAGCGGCAGCCGTTGCCGTGGTTGCGGGCTTCGATGTGACCGGCGTGGGCTTCGACCAGGCCGCGCGCGATGGCCAGGCCCAGGCCGGCACCGGACTCGTCGGCGGCCGCCGGCGTGCGGGCGGTGTTGCCGCGGTAGGCAACGTCGAAGACTCGGTCCAGGTCCTGCTCGGGCATGCCGCCGCAGGCGTCGTCGACGCGTAACCACGCCTGCCCGTCGCGGGCTCCCGCGGCGACCACCACGGTGCCATCCGGCGGCGTGTGCCGGATCGCGTTGGACAGCAGGTTGCGCAGCACCCGGGCCAGCTCCGGGTCGCTGCCGTGGACGACCGGCCATTGACTGCCCGCGTCGGCGCGCAACCGGACGCCCTTGCGTGCGGCGGTGACGGCTTCGGCGGCCAGTGCCTCGGAGACGACCTCACCCAACGGGATCGCGGATAGCGTCAACCGGAGTGCACCGGAGCTGATCCGGGAGAGCTGGAACAGGTCGTCGACCATGCCGCTGAGGCGCTGCGTCTGGCGGCCGATGCGGTGCGCGTACTGGGCGACCTCGGCGGGGTCGGTGACCACGCGGTCAGCCAGTGCTTCGGTCATCGCGCGGATCCCGGCCAGTGGGGTGCGCAGGTCGTGACTGATCCAAGCGACCAGCTCGCGCCGCGCCGATTCGGCCGCCCGGTCCTGGGCGCGGGCTTCCCGCTGCCAGGTCACCTCCTGCGCGATGCCCCGGCCGAGCAGCAGCCCGGTCGGTACACTCACCGCGGCTACCGCGGCAGCCACCGCGAGCTCGGTGCTCAGCACGGGAGTGAACATCCATCCGTTGACGCCCAGCACCCCGGACAGGGTCGCGGCCACCGGCACCAGCACCAGCACGGTGACCGCGGCGGTGATCGAGTACCGCCGCATCCGGTGCAGCAACAGTGCACCGAGCAGGGCCACCGGCAGGGTGCACAACAACGCGACCAGGCCGACGTGACGCAGTTCGTCTAGCACCGCGGTCACTCCTTGCGGTCGTAGCGGTAACCCACACCCCACACGGTGGCGATCCGCCTCGGCGCAGTGGGATTGAGCTCCACCTTCTCCCGCAACCGTCGCACGTGGACAGTGACTGTGGAATGGTCGCCGAAGGTCCAGCCCCAGACCTGCTCGAGCAGCTCGCTGCGGGTGAAGGCGCGGCCAGGGTGCTGGATGAGGAAGGCCAACAGCTCGAACTCTCGAACGGTCAGCGCCAACTCCTGGCCGCCCAGCACCGCCCGGCGGCCGGCGACGTCCACCATCAGCCCGTCGTCGTCGATCGGTGGCACCTGGCTCCGCGGCTGTGGGGATTGGGCCCGGCGCAGCACCGAGGCGACGCGCAGCACGAGTTCCCGGGGGCTGAACGGCTTGGTGATGTAGTCGTCGGCTCCCTGCTCCAGACCGACGATGCGGTCCTCCTCCTCACCCAGGGCGGTGAGCATGACGACCGGCACCGGACCTGCCGCTCGCAACCGCCGGCACACCTCTAGTCCAGACAAGCCGGGCAGCATGAGATCGAGTACCACCAGGTCCGGTGGGCAGGCTTGGGCCGCACGCAGAGCGTGCTCACCGTCGCCGGCAACAGTGACCTGGTAGCCGGCGCGGCTGAGATAACGACCGACCACGTCACGGACGAGCACATCGTCGTCGACGACCAGCACCGCCCCGCCTGCGGTCATGGCTCGGCGCTTTGCAGGGCGCGGACCAGCAGGGTAACTGCGGAAATCGCGAACAGGATCACGGTGACAGCAAACCAGCGCGGCAGGAACGGCTGCGCCGACAGCCCCGATGCCGCGTGGTAAGCGCCATCGGATACCCGCAGGATCAAGGGTGACCACACCAGCAGCAACAACCCGGAGATCACCGCGGGTACCCGCAGGTAGTTCAGCCACCGCACACCCGCCACGGTGGCCCACCCGGGGCGCCGGCGCAGCAGCATCACCAATGCGGCGTCGATCCCCGCGTACAGCGGGAAAAGCACCAGATCGTGGACGACGGCGCTGCCGACGAACCACGCACCGGTCCCGATCACATCACCGGCCAGCAGCCGGACCCCGGCGTAGCCGGCGACGACGAAGCTGGCCAGCAGGGCCAGCAGCTGCACCCCTTCGCGGCGGGTCACGGCTGTGTCATCCTCGGGCCGGCAGGAATGTCATGCGGGTGACCCATTTGGTGTTGTGCACCCCCGGCAGGGCCGGCACCACCACCCGGGCAGGAAAACCGTGGTCGATGGTCAGATCCGCGCCGTTGACCTGCAGCGCGAGCAGTGCGTCGGCTGCCGTTACTTGGTCAGCGGACAGCGTCGCCGAGCCGAAACCGCCACCGCGCTGCAGCGACTCGACGAACAAGCTGCTGTCGGGCGCCGCGCCGACCTTGGTTGCGAGGTCGGCCAGCCGCACCCCTGTCCAGGTCTGCAGGCCAGTGGACCACCCCTCCACGCAGGCGATCGGTAGCCGCGCGGTGTGCTGTGGCATGGCGAGCAATTGGGGGCGGGACAGCGACGTGTTGGCCGCTCCGTTGAGCTCCAGCCGCCAGCTGGCGCCAACCGGGTCGATCCCGGCCTCGGCGGCGGTCTTGTTCACCTGGAAATCCGGCTTTAATTCTTGGGAGCCTAGCCCGATGGTCTGCCCACGCGGCGCCAGCAGCGCGGTGGACCGGGTCACCCCGCCGATGGTCTGACCCACGCTGAGCCCGACCAGGGTCAGCGAACCGGCCGCGACCATGCCGAGCGCGCCCCGCCGCGAGATGGTCGCCGGGGCGGGATCCGCCGACACGAGATGATCCGGGTCAGGTTCCTCGGCGGTGGTCTGCGACACCGGAGTGCGCAGCTCCGCCCGGAGACTGCGGCCGCGCAGCGCGCCTACCATGGTGCGCAGCCGAAACGCCACATGTACGACGAACGCGGCGATGAACACCCAGGCCCCGTAGTAGTGCGCCTGGTAAAAACCGAACGGCCAAGCATAGTAGTACTGGATGTTCATCACACCGGTGACCAGCTCGAACACCGCGCCACCGACGAGTAGCAGCAGCGACGCCCGTTCCACCAGCTGGGTCACCGAGCGGGCCGGTGGCCACTCGAAAAGCTTGGGCAACACCGACCACAGCTTGGCCAGCACAACCGGGATGAGCACCAATCCAAGCGTCACGTGCACGCCCTGGTTCACCCAGTACAGCCAGAACGGACCGGCCGGCCAGCCCGGCAACCAGGATCCCAGCAGGCCCTTGTCGGGCGTGGTGTCGTTGCCGGGCGCCAGGTTCGGGTTGTAGGCGGCGTAGGACGCCAGGCCGGTAAGGAACATCAGCGTGATGCCGGGCAGCAGCGCCACGCTGAGGATTGCGGTGAACCATGGGCCGCGTAGTGGGCTACGCCAGAAGCCGGCTCGAAACGGTCCCGGCGGGGGGTGATCGGCTGCTCGATTGACCCACCGATCCAGCACACTCATGGTCGCAACGCTAGCGTTCCAGCAGGTTACTAGGGCTTACCGTCCGCTGACATAGCGCAGTTCGAGGAAGCAGCGGCCGGCGCGGTAGCGGTCCCCGGCCTGAAACCCGGCCAGTGCGGCGAGCGCGGCGAGCGCCGTCAGCTCGGCGACTGCCCACGGGAACCAGGGGCCCGCGGTGCTGCCGATCACCTGCAGCCTGGCCGCACCCCGCCACAGCCCAGCTCCGGGCTGTCCAGCCTCGACCAGCATCGTGCCGCCGGGTCTGAGCAGGGCGGCGCAGCGGCGCAGCAGACGCAGCGGATCCCCGCCGATCCCGATGTTGCCGTCCGCTAGCAACACATGGTGCCATCGACCCTCACCGGGCAGCGTGGCGAAGACATCCCGATGCAGCACCGCGGCGCCACGGGAGTGGCATTGCCGGACCGCCAGCGGCGAGCAGTCCACACCCAGCGCCGGGACGCCTCGGCCGGCAAGCTCGGCCACCAACCGGCCGGGACCGCAGCCCACGTCGACCGTCGGCCCGGTGCAGCGGTTCAACAGCCAGACATCCTCGTCGTCGGCCGGGCCCAGCCAGCGCTGCGGGGCAACCGGAAGGATCCGCCCATCGTCACCGACGAGCTGGGCGGCCCTCCCGGCCAGCGCCGGATCGAAGACTGACGGGTGTTCGGCGATCACCGGCGGCACTCCAGGACAGCCGCGGCGGCGGCGACCGCTGCGGCGAAGCGACCGTCAGGCACCTCGGCGGCCACCGCGACCGCGTCCTTCCAGATGTCCACATCGGACAGTTCCGGGAGCTCCGCCAGTCGGCATCCGGAGGCACGTAGCGCGGCCAGCGTCCGCTGACCGGTGTCCGGCAGCGACGTCGGAATATCGGCGATCAGATCGGCCAGCGCCGGGTGCCGCACGCCCAGAATCCACCAACCACCGTCGGTGGCCATGCCGAGCGCGGCGTCCACGCCGTCGCCGTCGAGCAGGTCCAGGCAGTGGCTGAGCAGCTTCGGGTCGACCTGTGGGGTGTCCATTCCGATCTGCAACACCGGCCGGTCACCGACTGCCGCCGCGGTATCGGCGAACGCAGCGGCGATCCGTCGCCCCAACGTCGTACCGCGTTGCGGTAGCACCGTGGTGGCCCGAAGCTGCTCGGTCAGTGCCTCGGTCTCGATCGCCTGAGCGAGATCACCTGTCAGTGCCACCACGGGTGTCACGTCGGGCACCGCGAGCACCGCGTCCACTGTGTCCAACAAGGCCGCCGCGGCGATCCGGGCGGCCTGAGTGGGGCTGGCAGGCGGGCATAGCCGGGTCTTCACCCTTCCGGGTACCGGCGCCTTGGCCAGCACCAGCAGCGTCGCGCGTGGGCCGGTCAGCGCCGCGCTCCGGTTTCACCCCGCGAGCCCTCGACATCGCCGCGCGAGCGCGGTACGGCATGGACCAGCTGCACGACGGCGACCTCCCCTCGCATCAGACGCTGCCGGACATCTTGCCTCACGATCCGTTCCGCAACCCTTACCACCCGGTTACATTCCATCAGCTCCGCTCGCGTTCAGCAGGCCCAGCGGGTTTGCCACGCCGAATAACCCCGTCAGCCCGCGCAATGCGGTCTTAAGCCGAAGGTTCGGAGGATCTCGTCGGCGAGGTGGTCGGGGGTGGCTTCTAGGTTGAGGGTGATGCCGGGCTCGTCGGGGGCGAGCGGTTCTAGCACGGCGTACTGGGATGCCAGCAGCTGCGTCGGCATGAAATGACCACGGCGGGCGGTTAGCCGTTGTGCGACCACTTCATACGGACCCGCCAGGTGCACCATCCGGACATCCGGACCCGCGCCGCGCAGCACATCTCGGTAAGCTCGGGTCAGCGCGGAACAGCTCACCACGGCGCACTCGCCACCAGCGGCTCGCTCGGTCAACCACGCCGCGATGGCCGTCAACCAGGGAGCCCGCGTCGTGTCGTCGAGCGGGCACCCAGTAGCCATCCTGGCGATGCTCGACGCGACGTGGAAGTCGTCACCCTCGGCCCGCGCGCAGCCGGTTCGACTGGCGATCAGCGCGGCCACGGTG
>JAODNG010000236.1 GCA_025465385.1 Pseudonocardiales bacterium | reverse complement strand
GAGTCGCCACCGTGCTATATACCCTGGCCATCGGCCCGTTGGTTCAGATACTGCTCCCCCGCCTCACAGTCGTGTAGTGCGCGCCGACGCTCGCGCCCTCCGCGGCATTCGGGGATGGTGTCCGTTGGAACACCTATGCCCTCACCGAGTGCGGACTGCGTCGGCGAGGACGACGAGGTAGCCGTCGAGATCGCGGATCCAGATCTCCCGATGACCAGCGTTGGGATTGAGGTGGACGTCAGCGACGACCTCGGCGTCGATGTCATAGATCTGGCGAACCGTGGTGTCGAAGTCGTCGACCTCGAACCAGACCGCGACGCCGTTTCCGAGCGGCTGCTCAGGGTCTCCAATCGCACCGTGGTGATGGCCGACGTGGAGCCGGTGCAGCTGCAAGATCATCACTCCATTGACCAGTAATTGCTCGTACTCCGCACCGCCGTGACCGCTGGCGGCGCCCAGCACGTGCTGATACCACAGGCTGGTCTTCTCCACGTCGGCAACGGCGATCATCGGCTGAGGCCGCACGGAAGGAACAGGGCGTTCGGACATAGCCGCACAGTAGGCTAGGGGCTCACCAAGCCGTCCTGGAGCATCAGAAATTTGCCAGCCACCTCAACCGGCAAGGTTCCGGTACTTGTGGCTCCTCGAGGGTGACTATTTGGGAGTGCCGGTCACGACGACCGCCACCTGCTCGTTGTTGCAGGTATATGCCACATACTGGAACATGATCCCACTTTTTGCCACAAACTCCTGCCAGGCTCGGTGCTCGTGTTGTTCCCACCCGGGGTAATTGAAGTACTCATCGAATACGATGACGCTTCCGGCTTCGAGCTTGGGGCCGACCTGCTCGAGGGCCGTGGCCGTGGACGAGTACAGATCTGCGTCAAGGTGCAGGAACGCCACCGGGTCAGGGTGATCGGCAAGAAAATCAGCCACAGTGTCGCTAAACCATCCAACGACCAGCTCCGCACCCACCACATCGGGCAGCTGCCGGGTCGCGAATGTGCCCGCTGGGATGTTCGACCGCCAGTCCTCGGGCAAACCCTGAAAGGAGTCGAATCCGAAAACCTGCTGGTGCCTCCGCGCTTCGGCGATCACTTTCAGCGTGCGGCCCTGGTAGACGCCGAACTCAAGTGCCATCCCACCGGGCGGAGCAAGAGACAGTGCATGCTGCAATGTTGCGATCGAGTGGTCGAATGCGCGTGCAGTGGGCATCACCTCACGCACAAAACGTTCGCTAGACACGGCGGCCTCCCGTTCGCCGGCTGCCCACAGGTCGCGCCGAGATCGAAACTCCACCTCATGAAGTGCCCTTATCATACGTTCGATCCCGGCAGTAAGCCCAGCATCGTACTCGTGATGGTGCGCGGCCAGCGCGGTCTCGTACTCTCGATGATGCGCGGCGACGACCTCGTCCACCAGTCGCACCAGCCGGTCCCTCATCGACCTACGGAGACGGTTTAACAATGTGACACCTCCAATCATTCCTTAATTCCTGCCTGATGGCGCTTTAGTAACAGCTCGATAGCCCTAAGAGTCACCGTCCGCTCCCCGGAGGACGAGCGAGTGCGGCCCATGCACCGGCGAGCTGATTGGCCAACGAGCGAGGCCGGACCCTGGGCCGGCCGGCTCAAAGCTCAGCTGACTATCCCGATGCACAGCAGGGCGGCGGTCGAGGTTGTGGTAGTTCAGTTCGAGCAGCCAGCGCATCAGTGGGTCGGCCTTGCGCATTCGATCCTCAATCCAGTTGGCGGCGTCGCCGCGGTCAGAGAACAGATCCACGATTCGGCAATCGCAGTAGAATGCGAGAGCGCCGATTTCACCGGGCGAGCCCACCGCCCTGCCGCCAGAAGTCGCCGCGGCTATGCCGGGTGCTGCCGCAGCATACTGCGCAGTGGTAGCCCAGTTGGAGTAGATTGGCGGCGTCGCCCAAGGCACGCCGTGATGGATTTCGAAAGTAAACGTTAGTGCGACCCCTGTCGCGATAGTGCCGTATACCAGTCGCCGCCAGGGCAGCACCATGGCCGTGGTGACAGCACACAGAGTCAGCCCCGCAACGACCGGGCCGTAGTACCACTGATAAGGTGGGGTTCCGAGCGTGGCGAACATGCTCAAGTGAGCGATCCCGCCAAGGCCGAACACGACCGCGAGCGTCCCCGCCGAAGTCCAGCGCCGGCGGATAACTGCGGTGGCGACCCAACCGAGCAGGCCGGCAACCCCGGCCAGCGCTGGCAGCCACGCAAGCGACGATGCAGCCGGAAAGAGACGGCTCCACATCATCGGGCCGTCGAGGAACGTATCACCGCTATCGAAATGATTGAGGACTGTCTTGAACACGAAAGTGTCAGGTATCGCTGATCCTAAAACCCACCAGCTGAACGCATACCAGGGTAATCCCACTGCGACTGCCGTGGCCGCGCTGCGACCCACGCTGCGGCGTGCTGGTCGGAGTCCAAAGACGATCACCAGAGCAAAAATGACCAGGTCCGGGCGGGCCAGCGTGACCAGGCCGACGCTGACGCCGCTTGCAGCC
>JAODNG010000203.1 GCA_025465385.1 Pseudonocardiales bacterium | reverse complement strand
CGCCACTTTCTGCGGTGAGTGCAGTTGCGGGTGCCCGCAGCTGTTCGTCGATAAATCCGCGCCGCCCGGGCAGCGCGTCGTGCTCACTGATGACTTCGGCTCTCACGTTCGGATGAGCGCCGGGCAGTTCAACGACCTGCTCACCCAAGCCAAGAACGGAGCCCTGGACACGATTATCTGATCCGCGCTGACGTTCCCGAACTCAACAGCAGAATTCTCCTGCTCCCCGCGAACAACTCTGCTGTGGAGTTCGGGACGTCTGACGCAGTCCGCCGGGCGGGTCAGACCAGCTGGTGGTCGTTGTAGCACCAGCGCCACGCCTCGCCGGGCTCGGCGGAGCGCATCACCGGATGGTCGGTGCGGTAGTAGTGCACGGTGGCGTGCCGGTGCGGGCTGGAATCGCAGCAGCCCACATGCCCACAGGTCAAACACATCCGCAGATGGGCCCACACTGTCTGCCCCATCTCCACGCAGTCGGCGCAGGCAGCCGGCGCCGGCGGCTCAGGCATCGGGTCAGGTATCTGCGTCACGTGTTGACAGGTCATTTGCTAGTCCCCTCACGGGTACCCGCCAGGGCATCCTGGCGTCATGGACGGTATGCCGCTGATCCTTCTCGTGCTCAGCGCGCTCGCGGTGACCGCGGTGAGTCGCCGGTTGCGCCTACCCGCGCCGCTCACGCTAGTCGTCGCCGGATTGGCCATCTCAGCGATCCCCGGCGTCCCGGACTACCAGCTCGATCCGAACCTCGTCCTGTACGGGATCCTGCCGCCGCTGCTGTACTCCGCCGCACTGGACAGCTCCGCCACCCAGATCCGGGCGAACATCCGGCCGATCGCGCTGCTCGCCGTCGGGTTGGTGCTGTTCAGCACCGGGTGCGTCGGGTTGGTCGCCTGGTGGTTGGTGCCCGGACTGCCGCTGAGCGCGGCACTGGCGCTGGCGGCCGTGGTGGCGCCGCCGGATGCAGTGGCCGCGGCGTCGATCGGGCGGCGCCTCGGATTGCCCCGGCGGATGATGACGGTGCTGACCGGGGAGAGCCTGTTCAACGACGCCACCGCTCTCACCGCATTGCGCGTCGCGGTGGCCGCCACCGTCGGAACCGGCTTCTCCCTATGGTCCGGGCTGGGTGATTTCCTGCTTATCGCGGCGGGCGGCGTGGTGCTGGGTGCGGTGCTCGGCCGGGTGGTGCATCAGGTCCGGTTGCGGCTGCACGACGCCAGACTGGAGAGTGCGCTGGGCCTGGTGATCCCGTTCGCGGCCTACGCGCTGGCCGAGGAGTTGCACGTCTCCGGGGTGCTTGCGGTGGTGATGACCGCGCTGTATCTGGGCCACCGCGCCCCCCACGCCGGTTACGCCACCCGGCTACTGGACCAGGCGGTGTGGCAGGCCGCGGACACCGTCCTGGAAGCGTTCGTCTTCGCGCTGATCGGGTTGCAACTGCCGGCGGTGGTGCGCGGTGTGTCCGGTGACCTCTGGCCGCTGCTGATCGCCGCCGCCGCGGTGATCGCGACGGCGATACTCGCCAGAGTGGTGTGGGTTTTCCCGGCGACCTACCTGCCCAGGGTGCTGTTCAGCCGGACGGGGGCCCGTGATCCAGCGCCGCGGTGGCAGGTTCCCGCGGTGCTGTCCTGGGCCGGGATGCGCGGGGTGGTCACGCTGGCCGCGGCGTCGGCGATCCCGTGGGTCACCGACTCCGGCGCCCCGTTTCCAGGCCGATCCGAGATCATCTTCGTGGCGTTCTGCGTCACCGTCGCAACGCTGCTACTGCACGGCCTCACACTGCCCTGGGTGATCCGCCGCCTCGGTGTCGAGGGACGCGAGTCCTTTCACGACACGCTGGCCGAAGCCGACGCGATGCACGCCATGACGCAAGCCGCCTTGGAGCGGTTGGAGCGTGCCTCGGACGGCGCCCCGGAATCAGTGACCACCCGGTTGAGGAAGGCCGCAGAGCACCGCAGCAACAGCGTCTGGGAGCGACTTGGCCGTCCGGAGACCGAGCTGGGCGAGGCCCCCAGCGTCATCTACCGCCGGCTACGCCTGGAAATGCTCGCCGCCGAACGCGAAACCCTGATATCCCTGCGCGACACCGGCCGCATCAACGACGACATCCTCACCCGCACCCTCCATGATCTCGACCTAGAAGAAGCCATCCTGAGTCGTTAGCCCCCTCGCCCGCCGCGCCATTCGGAACAAGCGATTTCGGATGTTCACTGCGCCGCTATTCGGAGCCGAATAGCGGTGTGCGCAAGGTGATGGTTTGGGTTCGGTTAGGGCCGACTCCGATGGCGGAGATTCGAGCCTGGCAGAGTTGTTCGAGGCGGGAAATGTAGGCGCGCGCATTGACCGGTAGCTCATCGAGGGTGCGACAGTGCGACAGGTCCTCCCACCAGCCGGGCAGCTCCTCATACACCGGTACCGCGTGGTGCAGGTCCGTCTGGGTCATCGGCATCTCGTCGGTGCGCCTGCCGTCGACCTCGTAGGCCACGCAGATCGGCACGGTGTCCAGACCGGACAGCACATCGAGCTTGGTCAGGAAGAAATCAGTGATCCCGTTCACCCGGGCCGCGTAGCGCCCGATCACCGCGTCGAACCAGCCGACCCGCCGGGCGCGCCCCGTGGTGACTCCGATTTCCCCGCCGGTCTTGCGTAGCCGCTCGCCCATCGCGTCGTGCAGCTCGGTGGGGAACGGACCCGATCCCACCCGGGTGGTGTAGGCCTTCAGGATCCCGACCACAGCGGTGATCTTCGTGGGACCGATGCCCGACCCGGCGCAGGCGCCCCCCGCGGTCGGGTTCGAGGACGTGACAAACGGATAGGTGCCGTGGTCGACGTCGAGCAGGGTGCCTTGGCTGCCCTCCAGCAGCACCGTCTCGCCGCGCCGCAGCGCCTGATCCAGCAGCAGCCGGGTGTCGACGATCCGGTGCGCGAAGTGGCCGCCCTGCTCGAGCACGGTGTCCACCACCTGGTCGGCGTCCAGCGCGCGCCGGTTGTAGACCTTGATCAGAACCTGGTTCTTGAAGTCCAACGCGGCCTCGACCTTCTGCCGCAGAATCTTCTCGTCCAGGAGATCCTGGGCGCGCACCCCCACCCGGGCCGCCTTGTCCTGGTAGGCCGGCCCGATGCCACGCCCGGTCGTGCCGATCTTCGCTTTGCCCAGGTACCGCTCAGTGACCCGGTCCATCGCAACGTGATACGGCATGATCAAGTGCGCATCGGCGGAGATCAGCAGTCGTCCGGTGTCCACGTTGCGGGCTTCCAGGGCGGCCAGCTCGTCGAGCAGCACGCCGGGGTCTACCACCACACCGTTGCCGATGACGTTGGTCACGCCCGGGGTGAGGATGCCCGATGGGATCAGGTGCAGCGCAAAATCCTGGCCGTCAGGCAGCACCACGGTGTGCCCCGCGTTGTTGCCCCCCTGGTAACGCACCACCCACTGGGCCCGCTCGCCGAGCAGGTCGGTGGCCTTGCCCTTGCCCTCGTCGCCCCACTGGGCGCCGATCAGGACGATCGCCGGCATGTGGTACTCCAGTGGGGTCGGTTCGGGCGCGCCGAGGCGAGCGTAGACCTTTCCAGAGGTGGACATGGCCGGGGCTGTAGTGCTGACCTGCGGGTCTGCTCAGTGGCCCGGTGTCGGGACGCCGACGGCCGTGCCGGCCTGCCCCGGACGAGAAGACCTTGGGAAGACGCTGGCCGGCTTGGCGGGTCGCCGGCTGGTGGTCTGCGGCACCGACGCCGACCTGGCCGCGGTGCTGCTGCGGCTGCTGCGTACCGAAGCGCTGGCAACGGTGCCGGTGGGCTATGTGCCGGTCTCGTCGTCGTCTCCGGTGGCCCGCCTGTGGGGTCTGCCGACGTCGCCGTCAGCGGCCGCCGAGGTCGCCGTCAGCGGCAGGCTGGACCGGGTGCCCTTGGTGCGCGACGACGCGGGTGGCGTGCTGGTGGGACTCGGCGTGGTGCGGCCGCTGGACGGGGTGGCCTACTGCGACGCCGAGCTTGTGCTGCGCGGCCGAGCATCCCGGTTGGAAGTGCTACCGGACCGGGCCCTCGGGCTGATGGTCCGGGTGGTGCGCCGTGGGCTGCCTGGCGGCCGGGTGAGGTGTGCCGCGGGGCGGGCCGTTCAGCTGGGTTGCCAGCCGACCGACGTCTGGCGCGACGGCGTCGCTGACCGCACCACCGACCGCTGGACCTGGTACCGGCACACCGAGGACTGGCAGCTAGCTCGTTTGCCCTGATCTCCGGTCGGCCGCTGTTACTCCAGCCCGAGGATCCCGGCCACGGCGGGATCGCATTCGTCGAGGAAGTCCCGGCACCGCCTGGCCTCGGTGTCCTCGCCGATCTCAGCCGCCGCCCGGGCCAGTGCGGCAAGTGCGAGCAGAAAGCCCCGGTTGGGCGCGTGTGACCACGGCACCGGCCCGTGACCCTTCCAACCGGCGTGCCGCAGGTGGTCCAGACCGCGGTGGTAGCCGGTGCGGGCGAAGGCGTAGCCGGCCACAGCGTCCCCCTCGTCGAGCGCCCGCTGCGCGAGCGCCGCCCATGCGGCGGAGAACTCCGGGTACGTGGCGGCCACCGTGGCAGGATCGTTCGCCGCGGCGAGCGCCGCTTCGGCGTCGGGCTGCTCGGACAGCAGCGTCGGGTTGGGTCCCAGCAGGTTGCCGTGCACGTTCATCGCTCCATCCTGGCGTGGTTCCGCGGCCCTAACGGGCCAGCGTGCGGCCGGCGCTGCGGAGGTCCTGGCAGGCCCGGGTGACCCGTTCGGCCATCGACTGCTCGGCCAGCTTGAGGTAGGACCGCGGGTCGTAGAGCTTCTTGTTGCCGACCTCGCCGTCGACCTTGAGCACCCCCGCATAATTGCGGAACATGTGGTCGGCGATGGGGCGGGTGAAGGCGTACTGGGTGTCGGTGTCGACGTTCATCTTCACCACGCCGTACTTCAACGAGTCTTCGATCTCGGACTTCAGCGATCCGGAGCCGCCGTGGAACACGAAGTCGAACGGCTTGGAGCCCTCGGGCAGCCCGAGCTTC
>JAODNG010000191.1 GCA_025465385.1 Pseudonocardiales bacterium | reverse complement strand
GAAGCTCGTGGCGGCCAGCGCTCCGCGGACACGTCGCTACCCGATCTTTGATCCTGACCTGCATCGCCGGGCGTGTGACTGGCTCTCCGCCTCGCCGACATCACCTGGGCACTGCGGTGGGCGGTTCAGCCTGCCATGCTCGGCTCAGCCGTGGGACAACCTGGCTAGTGATGCCCATACACCACTTCGACGGCGCAGCGAGAAGGCCCGGGCTAGCTCCCGCCCTACGTACTCTTCTGCTTCCCGCTCACACAGGGCACGCTGCCGCTCGAAGTACGCGTCAGGATCCCGGATCACGTCATTTGCGGCCTGCTCGATCTCTGGGTCCACGCTCGGGATCCGCCGACGGGATACACTGCCTGTCGCCATAAGGACCTCCGACTGCGCCCAGCTCGGACCCCGGTCCGGTCCATACAGGCCCGGCCGCACAGTTTACCTTCCCCAGTGAAGCAGCCGACGGGCCGGTGAGCAAGCTCCCCCACCTTTCGCGCCGGCCTGTCACACCGGAGGTGTCGGTTGACAGTAACAGGTCGTTACCTGTACTGCCTGCGGTGCCGCGTCGCTCCTGCTTCAGTGCTCTCTCGGATACAGTCCGTTGCATGGGCGAAGGGGGGCTGTCGCACTGGCTTCGATGGTGGGGTGGTGCCCTCGCCGCCGCGGTATGTGCCGGAGCGGCGTTCATCGCCCAGGTCCAGACCGGTGAGCACCTGTCGACCTGGGCCAGCTGGTCGATCAAGGTTGGCGGCACGATTGCCACGGTGATCGCGCTTCTCCTGCCGGCCCGTCAGACGTGGGTCGAGGTACGCGCCAGAGAGGACGCTCAGCAGCTCGCCAAGATAGCTGTTACCAATTATCAACTCGCCCTCAGATCCATCCTGCTACCTCTCACCGATATATTCGATCGAATCATTACCGCACCAAGTCAGATTGGCCAGGTGGAAGCCAAGGGGGCAGCGAAACAAGCCGTAGTGAACTCCGTAGTTCAGTTTACAGGTGTTCCGCGGGCACGCTCGTGTTATTTCGATTACGAGCAATACAGTCAAGAAAAGAAGCTGGTCTGTAGAATCTATTCGGGACGGGACGCCAAGCCTCGAACGGAGTTCTCCAGCGTTGACCCGCGCCACACGGAAGTCTTCAAGTTACTGGAGGACCGCCGATCGGAAATGAAAGAGAACCTCACCCTGGAGGATTCTGAGAGGTTTCCGGACGATCGTGACTATAACTACGAGACCTACATATCCGTACCTGTTGCCACCAGCGCGGAAATCTATGGCCTACTGACTCTCGATGCGCTGCACGCGGGCGAGTTACTGCCTCAGCACGAAAAAGAAGTGCTGCTGCTCGCACAGCTGCTCGGCATAGCCCTTGCTGGTGGCAGCTAAGGAACCGGATGGCACGGTGCGGTTGGTTCCCGGTTGCCGTACACCGGTCAACACGGTTAGGTAGCGGGTCTGTGGCCCGGCCTGATCCCAGATCAACGCCGCTGACGGCACATGGGCGCAGCCTTTTCCAAACCGGAGCTCACGTGTGTGCGTTCCGGGCGGTCAGACGCAGACCAACGCGCTCTCGATTTGCCCCGGGTGCGGAGCCGCCCGCAGCAGAGCGGGGTTATGCAGGAGACGTCGAACCTCCGGGCGAGTTCGCTGTACTCGCTGGTCTAGGTTCGAGATAGTGACAAACTCCCGCATAGTGCCCGAGGGCAGGACGTCGATGTACGCCGCATGATCTCAGCCCGGCTGCGCGTACCGCCGCTGTGGTGCCGCGTCCGTGGTGCAACAACACGATCGACTCGAGAGGACTTAAGCGCGCAAAGCACGAACAGATGCCTCCAGCGGACCCCTACTCCAGGATCGATTCCCGCACCTGCCCTCTGCGTTGGCGTTGGCGTTGGCGCAGCAGTGGAGGGCTCCGGCCAGGTCCTGGTGCAGGTCGAAGGATGATTGCAGGGCAACAAGGTGCAGTTCAGAAATGACTCGACGAGAATTTGCATCGATCACGGCTGATAGATGACCACCGCCGCCGATGTTGTGTTTTCAAAGGGCTTCAAACAGAACGTACAACCAGTCGTATCCATCGACGAGGTCGAGTTAGTGTCACTGTAATGGCCAGCAACTCATGCCGACACGACGGCGTTTCACGGGCCCACGTTTCGCCGATCACCGTACGACTCCGCACCTAACACGCAAGCGGAGGCAACTGTACACATTGACAGGCGCACGTCACAAGCAAGCCTCCACGCAAGAGCCGATGCACGTGCAAATGACGCGCCCTAAAAGCGGAGGGCCATCCACGTGCAGCGGCACGTGCAGATGCCAAAGAACAAAGAAGGATTCCCTGCACTGAGTGCGCCAACGCGCCAAGAACGCCGTCGTAACGCATGGGGTGGTGGTCAAGACAACGTAGCGATAGTGGTTGTCAGCAGCGGGGCGCTAGTTCACACTGAGACTACGGCGAGATAACAGTCGGGCGCCTTAGCTCGCCGAGTGCTCCAGCGACTACCCCCGGAAGCTGGTGTACTGGCCGTCGACCGGGTATCCCCCCAATCCCCCCGATACCCGGTCGACGGTCCTCTATTTCACGGCCAATTGGGGCCGGAAACACGCTGCCCCACCGACGATACGGGCCCCAACACCCCACAGAAACACCTCGTCAGGCAACCCTGACCCCTCAGACCGGCAATCAATCAACTGGACCTCACCTGGAAAGATCAACCAGGAGGAGCGATGATTGAGCGGCAGCACATCAGCTCAACCTGCCCGGCAGCACGGACACGAACGGCGGTGACGACGACGGCGGTGTCACCGGTGGGGCCGGTGTCACCGGCGGGGGCCTGGCGCAGGCGGGTGTGCAGGGTGTCGGGCAGGGTGCGCCCGCAGTAGCCCACCGAGGACAGCCAGCAGCCCACAGCCCATCTCTTGGTCGAGAGCCAGTCGGCGCGATCTTGGGTGGGGAAGCGTTCCAGGAACCGCAGGCTGATGTCGAGTCGATCTCGGCGAACAGTCCGACCGCGCCGGGGAAGCAGATCTGCAGATGCGCGCGCAGCTGGTTGGCTACCGCGATCCGGTGGGCGACCAGATCCCGGCGGGCGGGCACGGTGTGGCGCAGCGCGGTGGTGGGTGCGGTGTCGACGATCAGGGGCCGCAACCGTCGGTGGTCGGTGCGCACGACGTCGGCCAGGACGTAGGCGTCGAACCGGTCGCCTTTGTTTCCGACCGAGCCGTAGCGGCTCCGCAGATTCTTGACCTGGTTGGGCGAGATCACGTAAACGACCAGCCCGGCGGCGCGCATCGCGTCGACTACTGGGCCGTCAGGGCGTTCGATGCCTACTCGGGCGACCCCGGCCGCGAGCAGCTTGGTGACCATGGCGCCAGGCCCGGCCTTGTCGTGGGCGACGGAGAACGCCCGGTCTGCTCGCCGTCATGGTCGACGATGGCCACTGCATGATTGGTGCTGGCTCAGTCCACCCCGGCGGTGGGTCGCGGCGGCTCGGCTACATCGGTGACACTCACTGTTGTCTCCTCGCTGCTGAAGCAGTGGAAAGACACCCGGTGGTCCTGGGACGCGGCTGCCGGTCGCTCACTGGTCGGCTCTCCATGGCCTACAGCCCTGTAGCCAGTCGGCGCGTCCTGGGCCACCTCCGGCTTACCGAGAGCGCCCGACGGCGCCCCGGACCTGGCGGGGTTTCTACGTTCCGCATGCGCGAGCTGCGACCGGGGTGGGCGCCCCCTCTACGCCGAGGCGTACATCTGGTCAATATCTTCTCGACTTAATTATCGCATTCTTCGCTTCGGCTCGATAAACATCGCCAAGAGAATTCGAAAGACATAAATGAGTGATTGCG
>JAODNG010000156.1 GCA_025465385.1 Pseudonocardiales bacterium | reverse complement strand
AACGGTTGCTGCGGCTGATGGCGCCGGAAGAATCGGCACCGGTACGCCGGCTGCTGAGCTATTCCTCTGATACCGCTGGTGGCCTGATGACCCCGGAGCCGGTGGTTCTCACCCCGGATGCCACCGTCGCCGAAGCGCTCGCCCGGGCGCGCAACCCCGAGCTCACCCCCGCGCTGGCCAGCATGGTGTTCGTCTGCCGCCCGCCCACGGCCACCCCGACCGGACGCTATTTGGGCTGTGCCCACCTGCAGCGGCTGCTGCGCGAACCCCCCTCGAATCTGGTGGCCGGCGTTCTGGATGCGGAGCTGGCTCGGCTTGGGCCCGAGGCGACGCTGGCAGAGGTCACTCGCTATTTCGCTGCCTATGACCTGGTTTGCGCACCGGTGGTAGACCCCGAGGACCACCTACTCGGGGCGGTGAGCGTCGATGACCTGCTGGATGCGGCGCTGCCCGACGACTGGCGCCAACAGGAAGCCTGGCTCACTTCCGACTGGCCCGGCGAGGTGAGGCGTGGCTGACTCACGTTGGAACTATGCGGCAAGCCGGCTGGATCTACCGCGCGGACCCCGGCGACTCGCGCCGCGGATGGACCCAGACGCTTTCGCCCGCTTCTCCGAGCGGATCGCGCGCTTCCTGGGCACCGGCCGATTTCTCGCCGCCCAGACCGTCATTGTCATGGTGTGGATCACGTTGAACCTGGTGGCGCTGACCCAGCACTGGGACCCATATCCATTCATCCTGCTCAATCTCGCGTTCTCCACCCAGGCGGCCTACGCCGCCCCACTGATCCTGCTGGCGCAGAACCGGCAGGACGACCGCGATCGGGTGTCTCTCGACGAGGACCGGGCCCGCGCCGAGCGCACCAAGGCCGACACCGAGTACCTGGCCCGAGAGATCGCCGCGCTGCGCATCGCGGTCGGCGAAGTGGTCACCCGAGATTTCCTCCGATCTGAGCTCGGCCGGCTCACCGAGCTCAGAGAACCTGCGCCGCCGGATTCAGCAGCCTCCGATCGGACCGGGTCGGATCGGCCCGGTGTGTATCGGCGCGGTAGGCGAGCCGACCGGTGAGCGCCCAGTGCGGTAACGCCTAGCATGGGAGACAGTCACCCCAACCAACCGGAAGGTCGGTGCCACCCGTGGCCCCCACTCAGAGTGTCCCCTCGGTCGACGCGGTCAAAGCCGCGCTGAACGGGGTACACGACCCGGAAATCAACCGGCCGATCACCGAGCTAGGTATGGTCAAAGACGTCACCGTGGCCGCCGATGGCACGGCGAAGGTAGCGGTGTGGCTCACCGTCGCCGGCTGCCCCATGCGCGACACGATCACCTCCAGGGTGACCACAGCGGTGTCCGCCGTGCCGGGCATCCGGGACGTCCAGGTGGAGCTCGATGTGATGAGCGACGCCCAGCGCACGGCGTTGCGCCAGCAGCTGCGCGGTACCACCGAGGAGCCCCGGATCCCGTTCGCCGAACCGGGATCGCTGACCCGGGTGTACTGCATCGCCTCCGGTAAGGGCGGGGTGGGCAAGTCCTCGGTGACGGTGAACCTGGCGGTCGCGATGGCTGATCGCGGTCTGTCGGTCGGGGTGGTCGACGCCGACATCTATGGCCACTCGGTGCCGGGCATGCTCGGCACCACCGCCCGCCCCACCCAGGTAGAAAAAATGATCATGCCGCCGACGGCCCATGGGGTCAAGGTGATCTCGATCGGCATGTTCACCAAGGACAACACTCCGGTGGTGTGGCGGGGACCGATGCTGCACCGCGCGCTACAACAGTTCCTCGCCGACGTGTTCTGGGGCGACCTCGATGTGCTGCTGCTCGACCTTCCGCCGGGCACCGGCGACATCGCCATCTCGGTAGCGCAGTTGATACCCAACGCGGAGATCCTCGTGGTCACCACTCCTCAGCGGGCCGCCGCGGAGGTGGCGCAGCGGGCCGGGTCAATCGCCTTGCAGACCCGCCAGCGGCTGATCGGAGTGGTGGAGAACATGTCCTGGCTGGAGATGCCGGACGGCTCGCGCAACCACCTGTTCGGTTCCGGCGGGGGCCAGGTGGTCGCCGACGCGCTGACCCGGTCGCTGGGCAGTGAGGTTCCGCTGTTGGGCCAGATTCCGCTGGACCCCCGGCTGCGTGAGACCGGCGACGCCGGCACTCCGCTGGTACTGGCCGATCCATCCTCGCCCGCCTCGGTGGTGCTTCGCGGGATAGCCGAGCGGCTCGCAACGCGCTCGCGCGGACTAGCCGGACGGCTGCTTTCAGTGAGCCCCAGCTCCCGGTAGCAGATAGTCAGGTTGCGTCGGGGTCGAAGGGTGCGCGCTCGCCTGGCTGTAGCGGCCGGGAAACCGGGGTCCCGCTACCGGTGGGTGCGGCGTAACCGTTCGGTTTGAGCCCATCAGATTTGATCAGACCGCCAGACGGATCGTCGCCGAGATCGTCGAACAGGTGGCGGGTGATCGCGCTACGCGGGTTGAAACCACGCAGTCCTCGCAGATCCTCCAGTGGAGCCCGGAGTTCGTCGAATTCCGGCCCGAGCTCGGATCGCAGCTGCTCGCGAGCGCCGTTGGCGTACTCCCGCACCTGGCGCACAGTGCGGCCCAGCCAGGCCGCCGCCGACGGCAGACGCTCGGGCCCCAGGATCAACAACCCGGCGACGATGAGGATCAGGAACTCGCCCCAGCCGATGTTGAACATCCGCACGCACCTCCTCGCCAACCGTCGAGCGACCCCAGCCTAGCCAATCAGGTGGTGTCTGGGCCGGTTCCGCTGGTCCGAGGCTCCGCCGACTACCCGACGACCGCGATGGCGAACCCGTCGTAGCCCTTGGCGCCTACCGTCTGGATGGTCGTCGCACTCACCGAAGGATCCGCGGCCATCACCTCATTGAGCCGTCGCACGCCCTGCACATTGGGGTCTGTGGTGTCCGCGTCGACCACATTGCCACCCCGAACCACATTGTCCACGATGATCACGCCACCTGGTCGAGTGAGGCGGACCGACCAGGCGAAGTAGTCAGCGTTGTGCGGCTTGTCCGCGTCGATGAACACTAGATCGAACAGCTCTCCCCCGATGTCCTCGGCCACCCGCGGCACCGTGTCCAGCGCTGCGCCGACCCGCACATCCACCAGGTCGGCGAGGCCGGCCCTGGCAATGTTGGCGCTCGCCACCTCGGCGTGCTTTCGCACGGACTCCAAGGTGATCAGGCGGCCATCCGGTGGCAGCGCCCTGGCTAGCCAGATCGTGCTGTATCCGCCGAGCGTGCCGAACTCAAGGATCCTCCGCGCGTTCATCATCCTGGCGAGCAGGTTGAGCAGCTTGCCCTGCGCGGGTGAGACGGCGATCGGTGGCAATCCCGCCGCGGCGCTGGACCCGAGCGCGGCGTCCAACGCCTTGTCGGGCTCCAGAAGCACGCTGGTGATGTAGTCGTCGACCGCCGTCCACTGCTGCTGGCTCATCGCGTCCTTACTGCCCTCTGGCTACCTGCTGACCATGCCGTCCACCAATCATGCTGCCCGATCCGCTCGGCCGCCATGGCAAAGATCTTGCCTAACCGCCTCGGCTCGCCTAGAGCTCGGGCCCGCGGGCCCGCAGGTCGTCTACGGTGGCCATCGCCTGCTTGAGCTCACCGAGCCACTGCTGAGCGTGCTCGCCGACCAGCCGCACCGCCCAGGCCAGCGCCTCCGACCGGGACCGCGCCACCCCCGCGTCAACCAGCGTGTCGAGGACCAGGCGCTCAGGTTGCCGCAACCGGGTCATCACCGGCACCGACAGTGTCGTGAACATCTCCGCGGTGCCACCCAACCGCACGCCCCAGGCGACCTTCCGCCGGTAACGGTGCTCGGCCTGCCGGGCGATCTCGATCCGCTCGTCGCGGGAATCCTCCCGGAACCGGCTGATCCGGCCGGCCTCGGCTGCCGCGCGCTCGGCGTCATCGGTGAACTCGTCGCCCAGCGCGGGCAGCTCGCCCACGACGATGATCTCTTCACGGTCCGCGCTGACCTCAACGTCGCCGATGAACCAGCCATCCGGCAACCGTCCCGCGAACCACGCCTTCGCGTCGTCCGCTGATGGCAGGTCAGCCTGCTGCCAGCCACCACGACCGTGTCCCCGGCCCTCTGGGCGCATCCCATGCGGCCGTCCTCGTCCTACCATGACATTGTCCTCTCACTCGCCTTGATTACAACATTACACATGTTGCAAAGGCGAGCGAGTCCGCTACCCGGACCGCGAACGACGATCTTTCCTAGGTGGCCTAGCGTCGTGGTGCTTCGCCGCGTCGGGTACGTCCTCGCGCGCGCCGAGAAGCGCGCGAGGAGATCGACCACCTAGGTGGTTGTGCCGGCGGTCAGCGCGCGACGGCGCGTTCTGCGTGGCTAGCTACTGCGGAGCTGAGCCTGCAGATCCTCGACCGTGGTCACTGGCCGATCACAGACGAACCCGTGGCAGACATATGCCGCCGGGACACCTCCGACCAGGTCTCGTCCGGCGAGCATCGGAGCAGCCGAGTCCGGTTCTCCGGCCAGCACGACCGCGCCGCCAGGCGCCGCCGCCCGGGCCGCCGCCTCGAGCGCCACCCGGGCCGCATCCCCGGCGGGGCCGATCACGGCGATCTGCACCGGTCCGTGCGCCAGCGCCTCCGCAGTAGTCAGCCAGTGCCCGGTCGCCTGCGGTGCCTTCGCCAGCACGGCTCCGGCCCGGGCCACGGCCGCCTCGGCCGCCGCGCGGTAAGGCTCCGCGCCGGTCAGCGCCGAGGCAGTGACCAGCGCCGCCGCCAAGGCGGAGGCACCTGCTGGGGTGGCATTGTCAGTGGGGTTGGTGGGGCGACGGAACAGCGCCTCTGCATCGCCAGCGGTATCGAACCAGGCGCCGGGATGGTCCGGGTCGCTGAAGTGCTTCTGCGCCAGCTCCAAAATCGGTAGCGCCGCCTGAAACCAGCGGTCCTCACCAGTGACCTGGTGCAGTGCCAGCAGACCCTCGACCAGCCAGGCGTGATCAGCCAGCACCCCGGCGGCCTGACCGACCACGCCGTCTCGGGAACTGCGCCGCAGCCGGCCATTGACCATGTGCGTGCCCAGCATGAGCTCCGCCGCTGCCGCCGCCGCCGCAATCCACTCAGGACGATCCAACACACCACCGGCCTCAGCCAGGGTGGTGATCGCCATCCCGTTCCACTCGGTGACCACCTTGTCGTCGCGGCCGGGCTGCGGGCGGGCGGCCCGGGCGGCGAGCAGCGCGGTGCGTACCCGTTCCCAGCGCTCGACGTCCTCGGGCTCGGCAGGCAACTGCAACACCGACGCACCATGCTCGAAAGTGCCGGCCTGGGTCACCGCGAGCAGCTCCGCCGCCCACTGGCCGTCAGCTGACCCGAGCACCTCGATGAGCTGCTCCGGCGTCCACACGTAGGTGGAGCCCTCGACCCCTGCGGTATCGGCATCCAGCGATGCCGCGAAGCCACCCTGTGCGGTGCCCAACCCGTCGAGTAGGAAGGTCGCTGTCTGCTCGGCCACCCGTCGAGCACTCGCCGATCCGGTCAGCCGGGCCAGGTGGGTGTAGGCACGCAGCAGCAGGGCGTTGTCGTAGAGCATCTTCTCGAAATGCGGCACCACCCATGCGGCGTCGACGCAGTAGCGCGCGAACCCACCGGCGAGCTGGTCATACATCCCGCCGCGGGCCATCGCCTCGCAGGTGCGCTCGGCCATCGACAGCGCACGTTTGGAGCCGGTCCGCTCGTGGTGCCGGAGCAAGAACTCCATCAGCATCGACGGTGGGAACTTAGGGGCACCACCGAACCCGCCGTGCTGGTAGTCGAACTCTGCCGCCAGCTTTTCGACCGCGGTGGCCAGCACCTCATCGTCGACTGCGGACTCGGTCAACGGCACGGCCCGTTCGGCGAGCTGCTTGGCGATGCGCCTGGCCGCATCCCGGACCTGCTCACCTCGGTTGGCCCACGCCTCGCGGACCGCGATGAGGAGCTCGGGAAATCCGGGCATGCCATGTCGAGGAGACGGCGGGAAGTAGGTGCCACAGTGAAACGGCTCACCGGTGGGTGTGAGGAAGCAGGTCATCGGCCAGCCACCCTGCCCGGTGATGGCTTGGGTCGCCTCCATGTAGACGGCGTCGACGTCGGGGCGTTCTTCCCGGTCAACCTTGATGTTCACGAAGTTGGCATTCATCACCGCTGCGATGTCCGCGTTCTCGAAGGACTCATGCGCCATCACGTGGCACCAGTGGCAGGCGGCGTAGCCGATCGACAGCAGTACCGGGACCCGACGCCGGGCCGCCTCCGCGAACGCCTCCTCGCACCACGGCCACCAGTCGACCGGGTTGGTGGCATGCTGCAGTAAGTACGGGCTGGTGGAGCTCGCGAGCCGGTTCGCCATGTGGGTATCCTCCCTGGCCCGCCAGCAGCGCGGAACCGTTACTCCTTACGAGGTGGGGTACCGAGATCGTTGTCGAAAGACTTCGGGACCCGGCGCAGGTGCTTGTTCATCGAACGCACCAGCAGCGCCACGGCCAGGAAGAATAGCAGCAGCACCACCAGCCCTAGCGGCGCGGCCTTTCCGAAATCTTCGCCCTGACCACCTGGGTCGGGGGGCGGCTTAGGTGGCGGTGCGAGCACTTCCAACCCGGTTACGACCGAGAAGTCTGGGGGCAACAGCAACTGTGTCATATGTGCACCCGCTCCCGAACCCCGGAAAATAGGTCGTCCTCAGGCAGCGTGGTGTCGACCAGACAACGGGCCAGCTCGTACTCCTCGGTCGGCCACAGCTCAGCCTGCACCGGATCCGGCACAGCGAACCACCGGCTCGCCGGGTCGATCTGGGTCGCGTGCGCGCGTAGCGCATCGTCGCGCACCGGGAAGTATTCGGCGCACTGCACCCGGGTGGTGACCCGCTCCAGAATGTCGGGAAGCGAGGGATCCCACTTCGCCAGCCACTCGCCGAACGGCGATTCCGAGCCGGCCGCGAGTAGCGCATCATGCATCAGCTGCATCCGCTTGCGGGAGAAGCCGTGGGTGTAATAGAGCTTCAACGGCTGCCACGGCGACCCCGCGTCAGGAAAACGCTCCGGGTCGCCTGCGGCGTCGAACGCAGCGACCGATACCTCGTGGCAACGGATGTGGTCGGGGTGCGGGTAGCCACCCTTCTCGTCGTAGGTCACCACCACGTGCGGCCGGAACTCGCGAAACACCCGGACCAGATCCCGGGTCGGAACCTCCAGCGGCACCCCCGCGAAGCACCCGTCCGGCAGCGGCGGCTTCGGATCGCCCTCGGGCAGCCCGGAGTCGACATAACCCAGCCACCGATGCTTCACGCCCAAAATCTCCGCGGCACGGGCCATCTCCTGGCGGCGGACTGCGCTCATCTCCGCCGGATGCCCCGCCAGATCTGCCGGCTCGAACGAGGGGTAGAGGATGCTGCCGCGCTCTCCACCGGTACAGCTGACCACCATCACATCATGACCCTCGGCGACGTATCGGGCCATCGTCGCGGCGCCCTTGCTCGACTCATCATCGGGATGCGCGTGCACCGCCACCATTCGTAGCTGCTCAGCCATGGACGCCTGCTCACCCCTCCTCCACCGCCGGTTGGGCGGGCTGCCCAAGCGGTGGGACTATTCGAACCATTGTTCCTGCCGGACCCGCAGTGCCATCCGGTGGGCCGTCGGAGTTGGTACCGCCAGGTACCCATCGTGGAGGTACAACACCGTGACCGCTGGCCAGCTTCCCGAGGGCCGCTACGGACCGCGGGCCGCCGGGAGCCGCCGCCCTTGGGCGGTGCCGCTAGGGCTGCTGTTCGCGGTGCTGGCCGGCCTGGCAATCGCGGTGATCGGTTACCGCAACCTCGGCAGCACGCCGATCCGGACCGAGACGCTGGGCTTCACCCTGCTGACCGGCAATGCCGTGCAACTCCGGCTGACCGTGATCCGCGACGATCCTGCCCGACCTGCGGTGTGCATCGTCCGAGCCCGTTCGCGAGACGGCGAGGAGACTGGTCGCAAGGAGCTCTACGTCCCCCGCGCTGCCGGTCCGGTCGCGCTGGCCACCGTGGTGCACACTTCCCGGCCACCGGTCATCGCAGAGGTCTACGGGTGCTCGTTCCAGGTGCCTGGGTACCTCACTCCGCCTCCGAAGTACTGACTTAAGAACCCGCTGAGCAGGCACGATCCGTATTCCGTCACCCATAAGGCTGAGGCCAAACCGGACACGTCGTGTTACCGTGGAAGGTGCGCACGGCCCCGGGGCAGGGCCGTGTTTTTCCGTTCCGGCCGCTGGCTGCCATGCCAGCGGTTCGGTTCGGTCCGCCCCGCGGTAGCGGACGTCGGATCAGGAGGAGTAGTGATGACTGTGAGCGATACCCAGGTAGCCTGGTTGACCCAGGAAGCCTATGACCGACTCAAGCATGAACTCGACGAGTTGGTTGCGAACCGCCCAGTCATTGCCACAAAGATCAACGACGCGCGCGAGGAAGGCGATCTCAAGGAGAACGGCGGTTACCACGCCGCCCGGGAAGAGCAGGCCCAGCTTGAGGCGCGGATCCGCCAGCTGCAGGAACTGCTTCGGGTGGCCAAGGTCGGCGAGGCCCCGGCCGAGTCCGGGATCGCTGCGCCCGGGATGGTCGTCACGGTTCGCTATCAAGACGACGACGAGATAGAGACCTTCCTACTTGGCTCGCTGGAGGAAGTCGCGGCCGGGGACCTGGAGGTCTACTCACCCAACTCACCGTTGGGTAAGGCGATCATCGGCGCGCATGAGGGCGAGGACCGGCACTACGAGCTGCCCAATGGTGGTTTGATGACCGTCGCTGTCGTCAAGGCCGAACCCTTCCGGCGCTGAGCGCGCCGCGCCGATCTTAGACAGCCGAGCTCAGCGCGTTACGTGGTAGCCGGCGGCGTCTAGATCGGCAACCAGCTCCGTGCAGTGCTGTGCGCCCCGGGTCTCCAGGCTCAGCGCAACTACCGCATCGCCGACCGCGAGGCTGCCGGCGATGCGGGAATGCGCGACGTCGACGACGTTGGCGCCTGAGTCACCGATCCGGGCCAGCAATCTGGCGAGCTCTCCGGGCCGGTCGGGCACCGTCACCCGCAGGGCAAGGAACCGCCCGCCCGCGCTGAGGCCGTGCCGGATGAGGTGCATCAGCAGCAGCGGGTCGACATTGCCCCCGGACAGCACGGCGCAGACTGGTCCAGGAAAACGCACGGACGGCTGCAGCAGTGCTGCGACGGCGGCGGCACCAGCCGGCTCGACGAGCATTTTGGTCCGCTCCAGGCACAGCAGGACCGCTTGGGACAGCGCCTCCTCGCTTACCGTCAGCACGTCGTCGACCAGGGCGGACACCTGGGCGAAGCTCACCGCACCCACTTCGGAGACCGCGATGCCGTCGGCCATCGTGTGCTGGCGTTGTAGCCGCACCGGCGTTCCGGCGGCCAGCGAGGCAGGCCAGACAGCGGCTCCCTCGGCTTGCACACCGATCACTGTGACGTCCGGTTTGACGCCCTTGACCGCGGCGGCGATCCCCCCGATCAGCCCGCCTCCGCCGGTGGGCACCAGTACGGTTGCGACGTCGGGCAGCTGCTCGAGCAGTTCCAGGCCCACCGTGCCCTGGCCGGCGATAACGTCGGGATGGTCGAACGGGTGAATGAACACCGCCCCGGTGTCTTGCGCGAAGGCGCGTGCGGCGGCCAGCGATTCTTCGACGCCATCGCCGACGAGGTGCACCTGCGCACCGTATCCGCAGGTTGCGGCAACCTTGGGCAGCGCCGCGGTCACTGGCATGTAGACGGTGGCGGTGGCCCCGAGCATCGCTGCTGCCAACGCCACACCCTGCCCGTGGTTGCCCGCACTGGCGGCGACCACGCCTCGGGCGCGTTCGGCGCACGACAACGCATGGATCCGGACATAGGCGCCGCGGATTTTAAACGACCCGGTGCGCTGCAGGTTCTCGCATTTGAAATGGACCGGTACCGCACAGCGCTGCTCGAGGACCGCGCAGTGCTGCACCGGCGTGCGCCGGACGATGCCGTGCAGCGTCTCTCGGGCGACTCTGATCTTCTCGAGGCCGACCAACTCCATAGATGAAGATCCTGCCAGCCGGGGCGGCCCGGATCGGCAACGGCGTAACAGCTGCGCAAGCGGCGCAACGCCGGGGTAAGGTCGAGAGAAAATCTTGGGAGGTGGGATGGCCCGCCGCTGGATGCCGGTCGTGGCTACGGTCGGGGTCGCCGCGCTGCTCGCTGGCGCCGCGGTCTTCACCGCCGAGCGGGCGGGTTGCGCCGAGCCGGGAAGTTACGTGCCGGTGCCCGGTGGTGTGCAACTCATCGGCGGATGCCTCAACAGCTCCGATCTGCCCGTGGCGCCACCGCCCCGCAAGCAACCCCTACCGCCCCCGAAAAGCCTCCTAGGCGACTAGGGCATCTCCCCGACATGGAGACATGTCAGGGCATGCAGGGCCCTTTTTAGCCCGGTATACCTCCATGTCGGGGTATGGCTATCCGAGCGCGGTGAGCATGTCGTCGACTAGGTCTTCGGCGTCTTCGATGCCGACTGAGAGCCGGATCAATTCGGCGGGTACTTCGAGCTGAGTTCCGATGGTGGAGGCGTGCGTCATACGTCCGGGGTGCTCGATGAGCGACTCCACCCCACCTAGCGACTCGGCCAGGGTGAACACCCGGGTGCGGGCGCAGACAGCCAACGCCGCCGAAATACCACCGTCGACGGTGAACGAGACGATTCCACCGAACCGGCGCATCTGCTTGGCGGCGATCTCATGGCCACGGTGGGTGGCCAAACCGGGATAGCGCACACCGGTGACGGCCGGGTGCGCCTGCAGCGCCGCGACGATCCGCTCGGCGTTGTCACAGTGTCGCTCCATCCGCACCGCCAGGGTCTTGATTCCCCGCAGGGTCAGCCAGGCGTCGAACGGTCCAGGCACCGCCCCGGCACCGTTCTGCAGGAAGGCGACCTGCTCGTCCAACTCGGCGTCATCGGTGACCAGCGCGCCGCCGATGACGTCGGAATGTCCACCGAGGTACTTGGTGGTCGAGTGCAGCACCACATCCGCGCCCAGCGGCAGTGGCGTCTGCAGATATGGCGTGGCGAACGTGTTGTCCACCACCAGCCGGGCATCCGCCTCATGCGCGACGGCGGCCAGCGCCGCGACGTCAGCGATGTTGAGCAGCGGATTGGTCGGAGTTTCACACCACACCAACCGGGTGTTCGGGCGCATCGCGGCCCGTACGGCGTCGAGATCGGACTGCCCAACGGCGGTGTGCTCGATCCCCCAGTGCCGGAAGACTTTGTCGATCAAACGAAACGTGCCGCCGTAAGCGTCGTCGGGGATGACGATGTGGTCACCCGGG
>JAODNG010000148.1 GCA_025465385.1 Pseudonocardiales bacterium | reverse complement strand
GGGGTGGGTCGGCCGTGGTGGGCGAAGGTCGCGAGCGCGATGTGGCCGTCGACGTCCAGATTCCTCCACACTGCCCACGAGCGAACTGCTTCGCCGAAAGATTCGTCCGCACCCTCAGAACCGAACTCCGTTGTAGTGGCGAACGTATTTCCGCGAGCACCACACGCAGGTGTCGCTGACTGAAGATCAGCATGCGGTCGGTGGGTTCGGTTCTGAGGGTGCGGACGAATCTTTCGGCGAAGCAGTTCGCTCGTGGGCAGTGTGGAGGAATCGGGACGGGACTGTTGCACAGAGGGAAGACGTCGTTGGGGATGCTCAAGCTCTGTTCCCCGCCGCGTGTCACGTCACCGAGCAGTACGCGAATAACGCCGTCGAAGCCGATCACGGGCGCCTGAAGGCCCGGTTGCGGCCGATGCGCGACGTGAAACGGCTCTGCTCGGCACGGGTGATCAGTGCCGGGCACGCGTTTGTGCAGAACCTCCGTCGCGGCCACTACGAACTCGGATTGGATATCGACCAACGGCCTCAGCTCACAGTGATCTTCACCGAACTCGCGCGCGCCATCTGATCGAGGCAGCACAGCGGTAAACTCGTCTCTTCCCGCCTACGCAACAAACCCACACGTCGGTCCCGGATGCTCTTAGCGATGCCGAGATTCACGCGATGATCGATTCGCTCGGCGATGTCGGTGCAGCACTGACACAAGCCAAACCAACGAGTCTCAGCCGCCTCTACCAGCAACTGCGGCTCCAGCTCCGCTACGACCCACAAGGTCAGGCTGTGCTCGTCACAGCCCAACCCCGTGTAGATAGTGCGCGTGTCCGAGGGGGGACTTGAACCCCCACCCCCTTTGTAGGGGACTAGCACCTCAAGCTAGCGCGTCTGCCATTCCGCCACTCGGACTTACCACCAGGCAACTTTCGCCCGCACCAGTACCACCGTGCGTTGCGCCACGAGGGTAGCTGATCGCCACCCGGCGTCCCAACCCGGCGCGCATATTGTAGATCGCGCCGTCAGCGGTGGTAGGAAGGCTAGATGAAGCGACAGGCGGACACCAGCACGGCGGAGGACGAGGTCGTGGGCCTGGCCAGCGACCTGATCCGGATCGATAGCACCAACACCGGCGACCCGGACACCCTCGTCGGCGAGCGGGCCGCCGCAGAGTACGTCGCCGAGAAGCTCGGGGAAGTGGGTTTCGAGGTCACTTATCTCGAGTCCGGGGCTCCAGGACGGGGCAATGTGATCGCCCGGCTGCCCGGTGCCGATCCCACGCGGGGCGCGCTGCTCCTGCACGGTCACCTCGACGTGGTGCCCGCCGACGCCAGCGAATGGTCGGTGCACCCGTTTTCCGGCGCGGTGCAGGACGGCTATCTGTGGGGCCGCGGCGCGGTCGACATGAAGGACATGGTTGCGATGATCATCGCTGTCGCCCGGCGGTTCCGGCGCGACGGTGTGATCCCACCGCGAGATCTGGTCTTCGCTTTCGTGGCCGACGAGGAGCCGGCGGTCTGCAGGGCGCGCACTGGTTGGTCGAGCACCGTCGTGATCTGTTCGAGGGGTGCACCGAGGCGATTAGCGAGGTCGGCGGGTTCTCGTTGACCGTGCGCGAGGGGCGCCGGCTGTACCTGATCCAGACCGCAGAGAAGGGCATCGCCTGGATGCGGCTGCGGGCCCGAGCTCGGCCGGGGCATGGTGCGGTGGTGCATGAGGACAACGCGGTGACCGCGCTGTGCGCGGCGGTGACCAGGCTGGGCAAGCACCGGTTCCCCCTGGTGATGACCGACTCGGTGCAGGAGTTCCTGACCGCCGTCGGCGAGGAGACCGGGCTGGACTTCTCCGGCGACAACCTCGAAGGTGCAGTCGCGAAACTCGGTGCACTCGCCCGGCTCATCGGTGCGACGCTGCGCGACACCGCCAACCCGACGATGCTCGACGCCGGCTACAAGGCCAACGTCATTCCGTCGACCGCGGAGGCGGTGGTGGATTGCCGGGTGTTGCCAGGGCGCCAGGCAGCGTTCGAACGGGAGGTCGACGAGCTGCTGGGTCCCGAGGTCACTCGGGAATGGGTGCTGAACCTTCCGCCGGTGGAGACGGCCTTCGACGGTGACCTGGTCGGGGCGATGGATGCCGCGATCCGACGCGAGGATCCCGGCGCGCGCACGGTGCCGTACATGCTCTTTGGCGGCACTGATGCCAAGGCCTTCAGCCAGCTGGGCATGCGCTGCTTCGGATTCGCGCCATTGCGGTTGCCACCCGATCTTGATTTCGGTGCGATGTTCCATGGTGTCGACGAAAGGGTGCCGATCGATGGGCTGACCTTCGGTACTCGCGTCCTCGACCAGTTCCTGCGGAGCTGTTGATTCTGCTAACGTCGCGCGCGTAGCAGTCTTGGTTCCAAGGGACGCCTGTGGAGCAAGCGCCACAGGCGTTTGTCGTGTCCGGCGAGCGTGGTTCGTGCATGCACGGCGCACGCCGGATGGACACGACAGCGAGCCAGGACACCCGCATTGCGGGCCGAACAGGCGGCCCGAGCAAGGAGATGGAAGATGGCGACCGGCACGGTCAAGTGGTTCAACGCGGAGAAGGGGTACGGCTTCATCACCCAAGATGGTGGCGGCCCCGATGTCTTCGCCCACTTCTCGGCGATCCAGGCGACCGGCTACCGCTCGCTGGACGAGAACCAGCGGGTGGAGTTCGAGATCACTCAGGGACCCAAGGGTCCGCAGGCCGACCAGATCCGCCCGCTGCAAGGCTGACGGCTGCCTCGCAGGGTCGGAGCACCCGATCCGGATCGATCACTAGACTCACCAGTGGGGTCCGCACCGGTTGGCGCGGGCCCTACTTCATGCTCCGGCGCTAAAGGTTTACAACGACAGCTTGGGCTGAGCGACCGGAGTCCGCTGCCGGCGCAACAATACGGTGCGCGTGCCGCCGGGATACACCCGCACCTGGGACAGTTCCCAGCCCGCGAATTCGGCCTGCACCGCGAGCTGAGTCGCTGCGGTTCGCCGGGATACTTCCGGCGGCAACCGCAGCGGCTGGTACTCCCAGTCGAGGCCATCACCGTCAATTGTCTCGATCATTACTGCACCACCCGTTCGGGATCGATCACCTGCAGTCCTGCCCCTGACGCGGAGACGATGTAGACCCGGCCGCTGACCGGGTCTACTGCCACTGCATCGGGTTGATGCACGGTAGGCAACCGGTGCACGATCACCGGCTCGCCTCCGGCCACGCCAAGCCCGACCACTTCATCGCGGCCGGTCAGGGTGACCCACACCAGGTCGCGCCGGCCGTCGTAGGCCAGCCCGTAAGGCGCGCCCGGCAGCGGAAAACGCTGCCGAAGCACCGGTGGATCGCCAGCGAAGGCCAGCAGCTCGCCGTCGCGGGTGTCGGTGACCAGCAGCCGACCGAACCTATCGGCCACCGCACTGGCGGCCCCATTGCCCGCGCGCAGCGCAGGACTGATCTCCCCGGTAGTCAGGTCCACCACGCTCACCGCACTGCGGCCCCGGTCGAGAACCCAGACCTTGGCTTTGCCCGCGGCAGGGATCAGCCGGGTTGCGTCGATGAACCCCGGGATGAGCCGGTTGCCGTCCAGCACGACGAGCCGGTCACCCAGCGCAACCACGGTGACGCCACCCACCGTGACCGCCCCGTGTGCCGGGCCGCCGAGATCCGTCCTGCTCGGTGCGCCACCATCGAGCGGGACGCGGATCACGGACCCCGGTGCGGTGATCGGCACCAGCAGCGAACCGCCGTCGGCTGCGAGCACGAGATCCGCCGCCGGTCCCGGTAGCGGCACCTGTCGTGGCGCGGCCGCGCCATCCAGGGTCGTCAGCAGTAGCCGTGGCGGGTCGTCCAGCGCCACCGCGACCGTCTTGCTGCGGGGATCGACCACTACGGCGGTAGCCGGCGCGCCGAGCGCCCTGATGGTTCCCGCGGGTGCCGGGCCGCCCAGCGGAGCCGACGCCGGCTCGACTGGCGGGACAGCTTGCTGCCCGGCGGAGCCCCCCACAGTGCCGCATCCTGTGATCAGCCCGACGACGAGCAACGCAGCAAGTATTGCCGCGCGCTGGGCACCGAGCACACCGACCTCCATGTCGGTAGGGGGCGTGGTGTAGGTCAAGCATTCCTGACATGACACCCTCGCGTCATCCCCAGGTAGCCGGTTGTTGGCATTAATCCGCTAGTTGGACGGACACCCTAACCCCGCGCCGCTGACCCTATGCAGTCTTCCGTGATCGAGCTGTGACCAGCCCGGTGCGTGGTTACTCCGTCTAAGCGATAGCGTCAGCAGCTGTGACTACCACGGTCGACATCGTTTTGCCGTGCCTGGACGAAGCCGAGGCGCTGCCCGGTGTCCTGGCCGCGATGCCTGCGGGCTACCGGGTCCTCGTCGTCGACAACGGCAGCACCGATGACACGGTCGCCGTGGCGACCGCCTGCGGCGCCACCGTGGTGTCCGAGCCGCGGCGTGGCTACGGCGCCGCGGTGCACGCCGGGTTGCTCGCCGCGACCGCCGATCTGGTCGGTGTGCTCGACGCCGACGGATCGCTGCCGCCGCAGGCGCTGCCTCGCCTGGTCGCTGAGGCGGCCAACGGCAGTGATCTCGCGGTCGGTCGCCGGGTACCGCAGGCCGGCGCGTGGCCATGGCACGCGAGGGCCGGCAATATGGTGCTGGCCGCGGTGCTGCGCCAGCGGGGCCTGCCGGTTCATGACATCGCACCGATCCGGGTCGGCCGCCGCCAGGCGCTGCTCGATCTGGGCGTCACCGACCGCGCTTGCGGTTACCCGCTGGAGTTGCTGCTGCGCGCCGGTGCCGCGGGCTGGCGGGTGCGCGAGTTCGACGTCGAGTACCGGCCGCGCGCCGGCGGGCGGTCCAAGGTGTCCGGGTCGGTCCGCGGCACGGTGCGCGCCGCCCGCGATATGTCCGCGGCGATGCGGCGGGTCAGCCGAGCCGACGCTCCGGGTAACCCAGCTCAATTGCACTGACGTCATCCAGCGCGGCCCGGATCGCGGGCGCCAGCTCCACCTCCTCGGCGGCCAGCGAGCCGGCCAGCTGGGTGGCGTTGCGGGCGCCGACGACCGGAGCGACCACGCCCGGCCGGTCGCGTACCCAGGCCACGGCGACTTCCAGTGGGGACACCCCCAGCCCGTCGGCGGCGGTGGCCACGGCTTGGACGATCCGGGTAGCCCGGTCGGTGCGGTGGTGCTCGACGTACCGCGCGTAGTGCGGCGACGCCGCCCGCGATCCGGCCGGGGTGCTGTTGCGGTACTTGCCGGTGAGCACCCCGCGGGCCAGCGGTGCCCAGGGCAGCAACCCCACCCCGTGGTGCGCCGCCGCGGGCACCACCTCGCGTTCCACCCCGCGCTCCAGCAGCGAATACTCCACTTGGGTGGAGACCAGCGGTACCTCGGAGATGGTCCTGGCGGTGGCCAGCTGCCAGCCGGTGTAGTTCGACACCCCGACATAGCGGACCTTGCCGCAGCGCACCGCATCGGCCACCGCGGACAGCGTCTCCTCCAGCGGCACGGCCGGATCCCAGGCGTGCAGCTGCCAGAGGTCGATGTGGTCGGTGCGCAACCGGCGCAGTGATCCGTCCAACGCCGCGAGCAGCGCCGCCCGGGACGCACCGCCGCCGAAGGGCCCGTCGTCGCGA
This sequence comes from Pseudonocardiales bacterium, assembly GCA_025465385.1. Taxonomy (GTDB): domain Bacteria; phylum Actinomycetota; class Actinomycetes; order Mycobacteriales; family Pseudonocardiaceae. Next base: position 2,734 of record JAODNG010000148.1, on the reverse strand, counting down.
TGCGCCACCGCCTTGGTGGCGACCACCAGCTCGTCGCGGGGGATGACCTCAGTGAGCAGCTTGCCCAGGATCCGCTCCGACTCGCCGTCGCTGTAGACGTCCGCGGTGTCCACCAGCGTTCCGCCGGCATCGACGAAGGCGACGAGCTGGGTGGCGGCCTCCTCGGCGTCGGTGTCCTGGCCCCAGGTCATCGTTCCGAGCGCAAGCCGGGACACCCGCAGCCCGCTGCGGCCGAGATAACGCTGTTGCACGGGGGTGCACGCTAGCGGGTGCGTAGGGTGGCGGCGTGGGCACCGTGATCCTGCTCCGACATGGCCGGTCCACGGCGAACTCCGCGGGCGTGCTGGCGGGGCGCACCCTGGGGGTGGGCCTCGACGAGGGCGGTGTGGCCCAAGCCCAGGCGCTGGTCGAGCGCCTCGCGCAGCTGCCGCTGGCAGCGGTGGTGAGTTCCCCGCTGCAGCGTTGCCAGGAGACGGTGGCCCCGCTGGCGCAGGCGCGCGAGCTCGAGGTGACCGTCGACGACCGGTTCATCGAGGTGGACTACGGCCAGTGGACCGGGCGGGAGCTGAGCAAGCTCGGCAAGGAGCCACTGTGGAAGGTGGTGCAGTCACACCCCTCGGCGGCGGTGTTCCCCGGCGGGGAGGGCCTGGCCGCACTACAGGCCCGGGCGGTGGCCGCGGTCCGCGAGTGGGACGCCAAGCTGGCCGCCGAGCACGGTCCCCACGTGCTGTGGCTGGTCTGCTCGCACGGCGACGTCATCAAGGCGGTGCTCGCCGACGCGCTGGGCGTGCACCTGGACGGCTTCCAGCGCATCGTCGCGAACCCGTGCTCGATCAGTGCCGTCACCTACACCGAGACCCGGCCGTTCGTCCAGCGGGTCAACGACTGCGGTGACGACCTGCGTTCCCTGGTCCCGCCCAAGCGTCGGCGCCGGCGGCGGCCCTCGTCGGACGCCACGCCCGGGGGTTGCACCGGCACCAGCTGAGGCGTGGGGATGGCCGCTGCCCGACGGTGCTGGGTGCTGTGATGTCGCCGGATGCTCTGGTGTCGTCAGGTGCTCTAGTGTTGGTAGGGCCATGTCCCGTGTCATCCATGTCTTCCGCACCCCCGATCGATTCGTCGCGGGCACCGTCGGCGAGCCCGGCGACCGCACGTTCTATCTGCAGGCCGTCGACGAGGCCAAGGTGGTCAGCGTGCAGATGGAAAAGGAGCAGGTCGCCGTCCTCGCCGAGCGCCTGTCCGCGCTGCTCGACGAGGTCGTCCGGCGATTGGGCGCCGATGCCGCCGAGCCCGGCGAGGTCCCGGTGGACACCGAGCCGCTGCGCACCCCCGTCGAGCAGGAGTTCCGGGTCGGCACCATGGGACTGGGCTGGGACATTGAATCCCGGGCCATCGTCGTGGAGCTGCTTGCGGTCAGCGAGCAGGAGATCGACGAGTCCATGGTGCTCGATGACGCCGAGGAAGGCCCCGACGCCGTCCGGGTGTTCCTGTCCCTGGAGCAGGCCCGAGCGTTCGCCGTGCGCGCCGTACGGGTGATCTCAGCGGGCCGCCAGCCCTGCCCGCTGTGCAAGGAGCCGTTGGGGCCCAGCGGTCACATCTGCCCACGGCAGAATGGCTACCGACGCCAGGCCGAGGCCTGAGCGGGGCCGTGCTGCCCACCGATCCAGCGGCGCTGCCGTTGCTGCACCACGGCCGTCTAGAGGTCAGCGGCCGGCTCGTGGAGGCGTCCAACGCCACGTTTCTGTCCACGGTGGAGTGCGACGGGGTCAGCGCCGACTGCGTCTACAAGCCGATCCGGGGCGAGCGTCCGCTGTGGGACTTCCCGGATGGCACCCTGGCCGGCCGGGAAGTCGCGAGCTGGTTGATCTCCGAGGCCACCGGTTGGTCGCTGATACCGCCCACCGTGCTGCGACCGGGACCGCTGGGGCCGGGCATGGTGCAGCTCTGGATCGACATCGAGGATGAGCGCGGCCTGGTGGATGTAGTGGCCCTTGACGCGGTGCCACAGGGCTGGCGCCCGGTGCTGCGGGCGCACGACCGCTACGGCGACCCGGCGCTGCTGGTGCACGCCGACACCGACGGACTGCGCCGGCTGGCTGTGCTCGACGTGCTGCTCAACAACGCCGACCGCAAGGGTGGCCACGTGCTCGCCGGGTGCGACGGCGCCGTGTACGGGGTGGACCACGGGATCTGCCTGCATCGTGAGGACAAGCTGCGCACCGTGCTGTGGGGCTTCCTGGGTCAACCGTTGTGTGGCGGGGTGCTGGATGTGCTGCGCCGGGTGCGATGCTCGCTCGATGGTGCGCTGGGCACTGCTCTTGCTGAGCACGTGACCCGAGCTGAGGTACGGGCCGTGTGCAAACGGACCGACCGGCTGCTGACCACCGAGACGTTCCCGGCGCCTAATGGGAACTGGCCGGCGATCCCGTGGCCGGCCTTTTGAGCCGGCGGCGTTCTTTTGCTGACCGGCTCACCGGACCACTGCCCGGACCGCCGCAATTTTTTCGGTTGTGGCGCGAGGGTGGTTTCGCTGGCGCCACTGACGGTGTGTCGCGGATTCCGGTGGCTGCACCGGCGCCGTTGCCGCTTTCCGGCGACTGGCTGGCCTGGCTCGGGCACGCCTCGTTCTTGTTGTGCCTGGATGGTCTTACCGTAGCGGTGGATCCGGTGCTGTCGGCGCGGATCCTGGGTGCTGGCCAGCGGTTGATCCCTCCTGGGTTGGACCGGCTGCCGC
>JAODNG010000123.1 GCA_025465385.1 Pseudonocardiales bacterium | reverse complement strand
TCTTCGCCCGGCAGTGGTGGCTGGCCAGGGACGGCGCAGCAGCGGCCGTTCAGCGCACCGCACTTGTACTGCTGTGGGCGGCCCTGCTGGCGCCCGCCACCCTGCCCTGGTATCTCACGTGGTCTCTCGTCCTCGGCGCGGCGCTGCCCTGGCCGCGACAGTCGCTGGCGTGGGTAGTCGCGGCCTCGACCTGGCTGGTGTTGTGCACCTACCCCACTGGGCAAAGCGCGTTCGACCACTGGCCTTACCAGCTCGGGATCGTGTCGGTGTCGCTGATCGCGGGGGCTGCGTTACTGCGCCGCGACGCGCTTGCCCGGCCTGATGGCAAGCAGCGCAGCGATCCGGTGTCGGTGGTGGCATGAGCCGTGAGCTCGACGCTGCTGGCATCACCGAGCCCGCGCTGCGCGCGTCGTACGCCCGATGCCGGCAGCTCAATGCGGCGCACGGCCGGACCTACTTCTTGGCGACCCGGCTGCTACCACCGGGGCAACGGCCAGCGATCCACGCACTGTACGGGCTGGCCCGGTACGCCGATGAGATCGTCGACGACCTTGCCGACACCCGGCCGTGGCCGCAGCGCCTCGCGGAGCTCGACGCGCTGGCGAAGCAGTTGCTCGACGGCCTGGCGCAGGGCCGCTCGGCGCACCCGGTGCTGGCAGCGCCGGTGCACACCGCGGTTCGGTACCAGATCGATCCGCAGCACTTCGCGGATTTCATGGTGTCGATGCAGATGGATCGACCGGTGGAACAGGGCGGGGTGGCCGGTTATCAGACCTTCGACGACCTAGCCCGCTACGTGCACGGGTCAGCGGCCGTGATCGGTCTGCAAGTGCTGCCGGTGCTGGGTACCGTGGTGCCCCGGCAGCGAGCTGAGCCGCACGCCGCCGCGCTGGGCGTCGCCTTTCAGATCACCAACTTCCTCCGCGACGTGGGAGAGGATCTCGATCGCGGACGGGTTTACCTCCCCGCTGACGACCTGGCGTCCTTCGGGGTGGACCGGGAGCTACTGGGGTGGTGCCGCAGCACCGGGCGGCCCGATCCGCGAGTGCGCCGCGCGCTGGCCTACCTGGTCGCCCGGACCCGGGCGATCTACCGCCGGGCGGCGCCGGGAATTCCGATGCTGGCCCCGGTATCCCGGGCCTGCGTAACCACCGCGTTTCGGCTTTACGGTGGCATTCTGGACGAGATCGAGGCGGCCGAGTACGACGTGCTAGCCCGTCGCGTGGCAGTGCCAGGCCGCCGTCGGCTCGCCGTCGCTCTTCCAGGCCTGAGCAGGGCGCTGCTAGCGCGGACCCGGCGATAGGCCCTGCTTCGAGACCTCATCACCGCGCCGTGCGAAGCTGCGTGCTGAGGCCCTCATCGGCAATGAGAAGCCGACCTGCGCGACGGGTCGCGGCGGGACGTGCGAGTACCCATACCACGCCAACCAACAGCCACACTGCAGCCAAGGCCGGATAGGCGCCGGCAGCGCCGGTCGGGTACGGCCAGGTGTTGCGGAACAGTGTGTAACCGATCAGCAGCAGCGCCAGCGTAGGGACGACGATCTCCCAGACCGCAACCTCTCGGTGAGTGGAGAAAAACAACAGCTTCGTTGCGCCGATCGTGGCCAGCGCATAGGCCACCAGCAAGATCAGCGTTCCGATGGTTCCGGACGCGACGAACAGGTCGAAGGGCCTGGCACCCAGCCCGAACCAGATGGCACCAACAACCACCCACATGCCGATGACGACGGCTGCGGTCGCGTGAACCGGCGTGCCTCGATTCGGCGATACCTTGTTGAAGGCAGCGAGACCAACGCCATCCCGGGAAAGGGCGAACAATAACCTCCCGGCTGCCACCGCACAGGCCAGCGCGCAACCGAACGCGCTGATCGCTGCACCAATCGTGATGACCTCACCCACCCAGCGCGCCAGATACTGCGAGCCGAGGTCTCCGAGCAACGATCCGGACCCGGTGAACGCCGACATTCCTTTGTCGTCAGTGCCGAAGCCCATCACCTCCACGGCGGTGACGAACACAAAGTACAGCCCACCGAAAACTGCGGTACCCAGAATCGCTCTCGGGATGTCCCGCCGTGGCTTTCGCGCCTCTTCGCCGAGAGTCGAGGCGGCCTCGAAACCAGCAAAAGACAGAAAGCCGAAGACGACGCCGAGAAACACCGCCGAGACACCGGTACCGCGCGGCACCGTGAACACGGAGAAATCTACTGTGTGGCCCTGCGGCGCGGTGCCTGACGCGAGCCGGACAAGGATTACCACCGCCACGACTAAAATCAACGCGACGGTGACACTCTCGATCGACAGCAGGATTCTGGTCGCCCCCCGAACAGATCCGATCGCTAACAAGTACACCCCGATCAGCGCGACGGCGCCGATCAGAAAGCCCGCCCAAGGCGGCTGATGCGTCCAGATCCCGAAGCTGTCCAAGAAGGTCGCACCGAAAATTCCCGCCGCCGTCGAGGTGACAACCCCGTAGAGCACGTAAGTACCCAGCAGGGCCCATCCGGCGACGACACCGAGACGAGGCCCCAATGTCGCCCCGACGAATCCGTAAACACTTCCGGCGTGGTGGAACCGTTGGCACAGTCGTACGAACGTGTAGCCAATGAGCAGCACCCCTACGGTGGCCAGGGCGAACGCCAACGGGACAGCACGCCCGACCGCTCCCGCGGTGCCCTGTGGGTTGATGTTGACCGCCATCGAGGGCGCCATCAACGCCAGCGAGATACCGATGGCCTCCCATACGCTCACTTCTCGGCGAAGTTGAGCACCGTTCATGGCGATTCCTCCCACCGGTAGACGCGTTTCGCGTTGTCCGCGCCCACCATCTTGGCGACGCGCACCGCATCAACACTCGACCAGTCCCCCGAGTCCACCCACTCGCCGAGGACGCTGGCCATGGCACGCCGCCACAGCACGGCTCCGAGATAGTGCAGCTCGGCCGGTCCCCACGCATCGGAGGAGAACAGCACCTTCCCGAATGGGGCCAGTTCCAGGGACTCCGCGACCACTGCGCGAGACCGCGCGCCGGTGTAGTTCACCGCCAATCCGACGTCGAAATAGACGTGGGGAAAGGCCTCGGCGAGATACCCGGCGGTGCGATGATAGGGATAGCCGTGCAGCAGCATCACCGGCACCCGGCGGTCCTGTACCAGGCGAAGAAAGTCGGTCATCAGCGACGGGTCGCAGCGGTGCAGAGTGAGATCCGGGTCTCCGAATCCGACGTGGAACTGCAATGGGAGGCCGCGTTCGACGCCAGCCCAGAGTAGGTGACGCAGCAGCACCGGATCGGTCAGCCGGGGCGCGCCGGTTTCTTGCCGCCGGAGCCACTGCCCGGCAGAGCGGCGCACCTCAGCGCCGCTGGGAGGTTCGGGATCGAAGTCAAGGCCGTAACGGTAGGCGATGACGGACTTCAACGCCACTGCATACCGAGCCCGTTCATCCAGCATCGAGGCGAACTGGTCAGCGAATTGAGTCGCATCCACGCCACTGGCCGCCACCTGTTCCGCAACGGATTCTAGGCGCACGATCTCCGCTGCAGCGCCACCGGATGCCGAAGCCATCTCCTCGGGTCCCAGAGCGTGCTCAGTTGAATACCCGGTATCGACAAAGAACAATCCGACGCCGCTCGCGGCGAGAAACCGGCGGCTAACTTCCCGCGCACCGAGATCGCGCCGACGGGCCATGTACGTAGTGACGTCCGCGTGCGGAGGCAGGTCCAGCACAGGGGCACACCAGCGCCGGACCGCGAAACCCAACTGAGAGTCGAGGTGCGTCGTGCCCACCGGTGGCGGCCACGGGGACTCGCTGAAGCCAGCCTCGAATGCAGCACCTTCGACGTCGCTCACCAGGGCACCGTGGACGTGATGGTCCACCAGGCGGAGCGCGTCGATCGCGGCGCGCAACCCGTCAGGGCTCATCGACCGTTGCGGTGGGCGCATAAGCAGCGAGACCTCGCGCGCATTGCGTGACGAATCGCGTGATTCCCCACCGCAACAGCCAACCGGTCCCCGGCACCTTCGGCGAGAAAGAAACGTGCCAGCGGATCCTGGTCCCTTCCGCATTCGGTTCGAGATCGACATCTGCGCGATAGTCCCGTACGGGCAGGCCGGACAGATGCAGGTAGCTGAACCTGCGATCGGGGAGTAACTCAGCGAGCTGGTCTCGGCCAGCTACTTTCCCCCAGCGAAAGATTCTGATTGCGCCGACTCCTTCCGGTTCTCGTTCACCGGCCCGTTCCAGCTCGAATGAATCGATCGAGGTCCACGTCGGCCAGCTCGCGCCGTCCCGCAACAACGCGTACACGACGTCGGCCTTGGCGTGGGTGTGAACCTGGATGTTGATGTACTGGCCATGAACCACTCGGTAGATGTACCACCTTGTGGAGCAACGTCAACGCGATGACGAAGGGTAGCCAACGATATGTCCGCGTGGATCTGTGTGACGTGCGGTGTTCAACAAGCCGACACCGCCGAACCGCCGCCAGCTTGCGCGATCTGCGAAGACGAACGGCAGTATGTCGGGTGGGAGGGCCAGCGGTGGACGACCGGCGCCGAGCTCGCCCGTGACCACGCCAGCGACCTCCGGGAAGAAGAGAGCGACTTGCTCGGGATCGGAACCTCCCCGTCCTTCGCGATCGGGCAGCGAGCGCTGCTCGTCTGCACCCCGCAGGGCAACGTGCTGTGGGACTGCGTCTCCCTGCTCGACGATGCTGCGCTCGAGGAAGTCACCCGACGCGGGGGCATCGCCGCGATCTGCCAGTCACATCCGCATTTCTACGCCGCGTGCGTCGAATGGGCGGACGCATTCGACGCGCCGATCCTCATCCCCACCGCGGATCGGGACTGGATCCAGCGTCCCTCACCACGCATCGAGCTATTCGGAGCTGACGAGATCGCGCCGGTCCCGGGGGTGACCATGGCCCGCATCGGCGGCCATTTCGACGGTGCCGCAGTGCTGCACTGGCCGGCTGGATCCGGAGGGCGGGGCGCCCTGCTCACCGGCGACACCATCACCGTCGTGCAAGACCGCCAGTGGGTGAGCTTCATGTGGAGCTACCCCAACCTCATCCCGCTTGACGCCGCCACGATCATGGCCATCGTCCACCGCGTCGAGGGCTACCGCTTCGACCGCGTCTACGGCGGCTGGTGGGGCCGGACTGTCGTCGAGGACGGCCCGGCCGCCATCCGCCGCTCGGCCCAGCGCTACATCGCTCACCTCAGCGGACCCTCAACCTGATGTGACGACATTTGACCGCGATGGAACGGTGTCCAGCGGCAGCTTGGCCGATCGGAATGAGATCTGTGATGTCATTTGACTTCGAGCCACCTTCAACCCGCAAGGTGCACCTATGACTACTGATGCGGTCAACCATCACGCCGACCATCCGGACTTCGCTGGGGTGACGGGACTGTTGATCGGGCTCATCATGAGCCTCACCGGGCGCGCCGCCGCCCACCTCGCCGCCGACGTGGCCTGCGTGTCGGATGCTGACCGGGTCATCGACGTTGGCTGCGGTCCCGGCACCGCAGTCAGGGAAGCCGCCCGCCGTGGGGCACACGTGGTCGGCGTGGATCCGGCACCCGTGATGCTTCGGCTCGCTCGGACATTGACTCCCGACCGAGCTGCCATCGTTTGGGCGCAGGGCGCTGCGGAAGATCTGCCTGAAGCGGACTCCTCGGCAACGGTGGTGTGGTCGCTGGCAACCGTTCACCACTGGAGACACGTCACCGCGGGACTTGCTGAGATCAAGCGCGTGCTCGCTCCAGGCGGCCGATTCTTCGCGATCGAGCGCCTGGTACGTCCCGGCGCCACCGGGCTCGCCGGCCATGGTTGGACAACACAGCAGGGCGAGTCCTTCGCAGCTCAGTGCCTGGCGGCCGGCTTCACAAACGTCCGGGTCGAGAACCATACGCCCGGCCGGCGTGCGCTTGTGGTAGTCGGAGCCGTACGACCATGAGCATCGGTCGTCGCCGCGGAGTCAGGCCTCATCGACTGGCGGGCCGGCCCATTTCGCCACGAACCGCTGCCGGTCCACCTCGGCGTACTCGGCGCGCTCCCCGGTCAGCGGCCTAGCAGGGCCGTGCTCCATGGTCAGGCCACGCACCAAGCCCGTGCCGGCGGCCTTGCGGTGCTGCCATTCGAAGTCGTCGGCGGCATAGCTCCAGCGGAATTGCTCGTCGAATCGCATCCCGAGTTCGCCGGCTACCAGCATGCACGACCCGGGGATGCGGTGCTCCGCCGTCCACGGGTCAAGGTCGTAGCGGGTCTCGACGGCGCTGGTAACCACGCTGTACCAGTCGGCACCGACCATCGCGAGGTTGTAGTTGCGCAGCACCATCCGCAGCCGGGCCAGCGTTGACCATTCGATGCGCACGTCGGACTCCATGCACAGCACCTCGTAAGGACCCGGTTCGTGGTGCTGCTCGATCCAGTCCAGGCCGGTATTCCACCAGCGGGAAACATTCACCCCCGGTTCAGCGGAGACCAGCAGAGTCACCCCGGGTAGGTCTTCCGGTGCGATCGGCTCGGGGAGGGTGGTGACCACCACTGTCCGATCCACCGGATGGCTCAGATGCGCCAGGGACGTCGTGAGGTCGCTCAAGCGCGGATGGTGGCACGGGGTCAGTACCCAGGTGTTCATACTGTCTCCAGAAGCAGGCTTGATCGTGGTCGTCGACAGCGGGCGGCTGCGGCCGTGGACCCACGCTCGGCGAGTCACTGATTTGTCAACGCCCTCTGGGCGCAGTAGTCACGCGCTGCCCGCGCGGCCGGCCCGCGCCTGCGCCGTGCATGCGCGCGGTGACCAACGCCCCTAGGGCGCCTGCGGCGGGCAAGCGAAAAGGCACGATTGGTAGCGTTGGTTATCTATCCTATGCCCATTCCATGATCGGGTTCAGCCCGGAAGCGAGACTTACGTAGCGATGCTGGACCGCGTGGTGATCGACGCCCTGTTCCCCGCTGACCTGCCCGAACCGGCCCATTGGGAACATCGCTACCCACCGCGGGAGCTCCCGGAGGGTGCCCAGGTCACCCGATTCGGCCCGTCGCCGACCGGGTTCGTGCATATCGGCGGCATCTACGTGGCCACCATCGACCGCGACATCGCGGCGCACTCCGGGGGCGTCTACCTGGTGCGGGTGGAAGACACCGACCAGTCGCGCGAGGTCAAGGGCGCCCTGACCCAGTTCGCCCGCGCGTTCGACTACTTCGGTATCCCATCTGACGAGATCGACGGGCACGGCGGCTACGGCCCCTACCACCAGTCCGCCCGGGAACTGATCTACCTCAGCTATGTGCGGGAGCTGCTGCGCCACGGCAGGGCGTACCTGTGCTTCGCCACCAAGGAGGAACTCGCTGACATCACCGGCCGCCAGCAAGCCGCCAAGATTCCCACCGGCTACTACGGATCGTGGGCTATCTGGCGCGATGCCGAACCTGACGCCGTACGTGCCAAGCTCGATGAAGGCGCTCCATACGTGGTGCGCTTCCGCGCGCCGGACGACGCCAATGAGCAGCGGGTCCGCTTCACCGACGCGATCCGAGGTGAGTTGGAACATGAGGCCAATCGCAACGACACGGTCATCCTGAAGTCTTCCGACCAAATCCCTCGGCTGCCGACCTACCACTTCGCGCACGCGGTGGATGACCACCTGATGCGCGTCACGCTGGTCATCCGCGGTGAGGAGTGGATTTCCTCGGTCCCGCTGCATCTGCAGCTATTCAACGTCCTGGGCTTCGAACCGGTCACCTATGCGCATATCGCTCCGCTGATGAAGAAGATTGCCGGCGGGAAACGCAAACTATCCAAGCGCACAGACCCCGAAGCCAGCGTCGACTTCTACATCGGAGCCGGCTATCCGGCCGAGGCCGTACTCTATTATCTGCGGGGCTTAGCCAACGGGCGGCTCGCTGAACTTCCCCTAGATAAAGCACTCACTACCCCGATCCGGCTGGACCAGTGTGGAGTCGCCGGCCCGCTGGTGGACTTGGTCAAGCTCGAAGACGTCAGCGCCGACCACATCGCCACCCTGCCCGGACCCGAGATCCTCGCCGCTGTCCGCACCTGGGCAGCCCAATTCGATTCCGAGCTGGTCACCGTTCTCGACGCCGAGCACGAT
>JAODNG010000117.1 GCA_025465385.1 Pseudonocardiales bacterium | reverse complement strand
GACCTAACCCAAATCCCAACCGATGGCAGCCGAGCCAATCCCAGACCCACAGCGGTCCCGTGACAGCCGCCGCGGCCGCCCAACCGCAGCCGAACCCGAAGCATCCACCGTTCGCGGATGCCGGCGGACCTTTCCGGGCTGGGTGATCCCGGACTGGATGTTTGTCGTTAGGTACCTTCCTACTCGGGAACTCTCTTAGGGGCGTAACAATGCTGTTAACGGTCCGCCGACGGTTGTTTGACCGCGCCCTTGGCTGGGTACTGTCGTATCGGAGGGTGGGTTAAGAGCGGCTGTCGGGAGCGGCTTATGAGCGACCACCCTGGCTTCCGCTTCGCAGCGTCTTATCTGACGCGTGCGCGAGGGCTCGAAGCCGCGCCCGTGGTGGCCCAATGGAGATTCGTTGCTGTTCGGGACGCGGTGAAGCGCACTCTTCGAGAGGTGGCACGGCGGTGCCAGCGGGTCATCAACATGTATTCCTACGCAGGCGTTCTCAACGCGGCCGGGAACAGTTTTAGAGTTCGGATGGCGTGGCCCGTCGGCGCCTCAGTAGCGTCCCGAAGAGGAAGGGCCGTTCAGGACGAGCTGGAGCACGTCGCTGTAGGGGACCGGGATCCTTCCGGGATTTTCGTTCTGGTTGACGGGTATCGGACTTGCGGGTTCGGGTGGGCTGATCACACTTCGCCAACCCTGCTGGTCTGGTCCTGCACGAGGGAGGAGGGCCACCTAGGTCAGCACCTTGCCGGCACGGGCGAGTGGGTCGTCGCCGTGCACCCCCGGCTCTAGCCCATGGTGGTATCGAGCCGGTCTTGATGCAGGAGTTCGCAGCTACGGGCCCGTTGTTCAACGAATGTTTGTGCGGAGTTGCGGGTTGTGGCGGCTGCTGTCGGCATTGGGGCGGGACGCCAGCCATGTGCACGGGAGCGCTGCCGGGGAACGGTCAGTACAAAGTGACGAGAGGTTGGGTTTCGTCGACGAAGTAGGTTGAGAGCATCTTCGTGGTGACGGTACCGACATTGCGGGCGTTGTGGATGACCCCAGGCGCGATCAGGAACGGGTCCCCTGTGCGCAGTGCCAGAGCGGTGCCATCGTCGAACTCCATGGACACGACCCCGCGCACGATGTAACCCACCTCCGGCCCGGGGTGACTGTGCCGCCCGGACTCTATCCCCTCGGGGATCTCGACAAGAGTCTGTCTAATCTCCCAGCCGGACACCGGCGAGGGGGAACGCTGAAGGTCCGTGCGCTTGAAGGCGGGCGGCGGTGTTCCGGGCGCTTCTTCTTCGGTGGACTGCGGCTCGGCGGCCATTTGAGGCTCCCTTGATTGAGGTGATGTGGTCGAAGATTTGGCCGTCTATGAACCACTGACCAAACGTGATCGACCACGGTGACCACGCCGAGTTCCTCACCTAGTCATGTGCTTGCAGGCCTGCATCGGCCAACTGTTGATCACCATCGTGCGGTACGGCTGCCGGTGTGCTCAGCACCAACTGGTTAACACGGCCGCGCCTGGCGATGATGCTTTCATCACGAGGCGCAAACGTGCGAACGAAGCCCAACAATGTGCCGTGGCGGCACTCGCCCTCGTGTTCCTGCTAGTCCCGACGATCGACAGCGTCGTGGTGAGGGCAGCAAGCAAAAAAGGCAGGAAACAGCAACTCAGGCGAGTAGGTGCGGTCGCCACCGGCTCAGCTGACAACACCGACCGCCTTCATGATCACATCGGTTACCGCTTGCGGATCGGAAATCATGATCACGTGTGAGCCCTTGATCTCGACGATGTCGGCGCCTGCGCGCTCGGCCATGGAACGCACGACGTCGCTGCCAGCTGCCTTGTCGCCAGTGGCGACCACCGCCCAGGCGGGCAAGTTCTTCCAGGCGGGCGGCCCGGACTTCTCGCCGAACGCGGCGGCCGCCACCGGCCGCTGCGCCGCGCCCAGCACGGCGGCCTGCGCCGCCGGCAGGTCGCCAGCGAAGACTTCGTGGAAGGATGCGAGGTCGATGAAGAGCTCGACCGCCGTCTCCGAGCCCTGCCCGATCGGGTACCGCGCTTCCCGCAGGGCCGAGCTCAGGACGCTGTCCCTGGAGCTGCCCTCAATGTCCAGCAGGGTCTCACCTTCTTCTGGGGCGAAGGCGGCGACGTAGACTAGCCCGACGACGTTGTTGGCCTGGGCAGCGGCATTGGTGATTACCGCGCCGCCGTAGGAGTGGCCGACGGCCAGTACCGGGCCCGGGGTCTGCTCGATCGCGCTGGCGACGTAAGCGGAGTCGCTGGCCAGGCCACGCAGTGGGTTGACCAGGGCCCGCACCCGGATCCCGAGGGCTTGTAACCGCTCGATCACGCCGGCCCAGCCGGAGCCGTCGGCGAAGGCGCCGTGGACGAGCAGGACGGTGGGGACTCCGCTGGCAGGGGTCGCGTCGGTCATGACGGGTCCTTCCTGGTGGCGAGGCAACGGACGGTCGACGAGTGAGGTAATGCCGCGCGCCGCCAGCTCATCGGACTGGCAGCTATATGTTCACTGTGTCGAGAATGCCGAGCGCGAGCAGCTCGATGTGACATGTATCCCAGTGAAGGTATCCACTGAGCACCAGCGGTGAATCGCTGTGTTGCGGCGGTCTCAGACAGGCCAGGTACTACGGCCACGTCTCGCTGCTCCCCGACCACCGGGCAGCGACAGCAGTCGCGAACAGGTTCACCAGCAGAAAACTTGATTGGTCCGCCACCGCGCACTGCCCGCACGCTCCCTCCACGGCGGCTACTTCTGAGCAACCCAAGGAGCCGTTACTGCATGAGGCTATGACGGCGGGGGACCCCGTCACCGTCGCCACTCGTCACCCGCTTTCCTGTTATCGGGCTCGTGTCACGGATGTCAGCTCTGTGCGGTGGGGCGGACGACGATCTCACCCATGTCGATGTCGGCGGGCTGTTCGATCGCGAAGGCGATGGCCCGGGCGACGGCGTCGGATGGCATGGCGATCAGGTCTTTGGACTCGGCGATCTGAGCGTGCACTTGCGGGTTGGTCACATCGTCTGCGAAGTCGGTCCGTGTGAAGCCGGGCGAGATGACGGTCACTCGCAGCCGGTCGCCGGCCTCTTGGCGCAGGCCTTCGGAGATCACGCGCACGGCCGTCTTGGTGGCGGCATATACCGATTGGTTGGGTGTGATGCGGTGGGCCGCGGTGGAAGCGGTGTGGACGAAATGCCCGAAGCCCTGTCGGCGGAAGACGGGCAGGGCCGCCGCGATGCCGTACAGGACGCCTTTCACGTTGATGTCGATCATCTGCTCCCACTCCTCGACGCGTAGATCGCCCAGTGGCGAGATCGGTCCGATGCCGGCGTTGCTGACCAAGACGTCGAGCTTGCCGTACTGCTCACCGGCCAACCCGACCAGGCGACGCAGGTCGTCACGCCGTCTCACGTCGACCCGCGCAAAGGCGGCCTCACCTCCCGCTGCGGTGACACGGGTGGCTAGCGCCTCAAGACGCTCCGCCCGCCGGGCCCCAAGCACGACCTTCGCCCCTCGCCTGGCAAGCAGCAGCGCGGTCGCCTCGCCTATCCCGCTGCTGGCGCCGGTGATGGCGACGACCTTGCCCTCGACTCCGGACATGACCCGCTCCTCCACGGCTCCCCGCGACGACCGATACACTCGATCCGGAGGAACCTCCTCTTACCTTACACTATCCGGAGGGAGCTCCGCTTAGTCATGACTGGCCCGGGAGCCATAACCGTGCGGGCCGACGCGCAGCGCAACCGGCAACGGTTACTGGCAGCGGCGCTTCGGGCATTTTCCTCCAGCGAGGAGAAAGTCACCCTTGAGGCGATCGCTAAGTGCGCCGGCGTAGGGATCGGCACCCTGTACCGTCACTTCCCCACCCGCGAGGCGCTGGTCGAGGCGGTGTATCGCAACGAGCTTGAGCAGCTGCGGGTTAGCGCCGAGGACTTGTTGGCGTCCCGACGCCCCGACGTCGCTTTGCGCACTTGGATGGACCGCTTCGCTGATTACGTTGCCGCTAAGCGCGGGATGGCCGAGGCTCTGCGCGCCGTCGTCGCCTCCGGGGCCATCAGTTCCTCAGAAACGCGAGACGTACTCACCGCTGCCATCCGCAGCCTGCTAGACGCTGCGGTGGTCGCCGGGACGGTGCGCTTCGATGTCCGCGCCGACGACGTGCTCGCCAGCCTGACCGGCGTCTTTTTGGCCGCCGGTGCACCACAACAGCGCGACCAGGCCGGGCGCATGCTCGACTTGCTGATGGACGGCCTACGCGCCCGAACCGGCTGACCGCGACCAGCGGCAGGCAGGTGCCAGTTCCCGACGTTTACGGCTGCTCGAGGCCTGAACCGGTGAAACGACGATCAATCTCAATGCGGACCGGCTAATCTCGTTCGCGGAAATGCCATCGGTGCCCTCGGTCCGCATCAGAAGGCGGGGAGCTCGAGCACACCACCGTCGTGGTCGTCCGAACCGGGCAGCACGCCGACGTACGTAACCCAGATCTTGGCACCGTCTGGTGACGTCGCGATGCCGTTGAGGCGGGCGTGACCGAGCGGGCGGCCGCGGGCCCACACCCGGCACCTGGCGACCGCGGCGCCGTCCTGGCGCATGCGGACGATCGTGTCGTTGCCGGCATTGCAAACGTAGAAGTCGCTGTCAGATTCCATCGTCGTGTTGCTGGACCAGTTGGGATCCTCGGACTCGATGTGCACCGGCGCGAGGTCAACGGGTATGTCGAGGGTTTGCGAGCGAATGGCCCGCGACGTCGTCGGAACGAAGACCTCATTGCCCGCCGGGCCACCGATCTCGAGGTTGATGGCCTTGATCGAATCGTCGAACGGTTGGCTGACGTAGAGGATCAGCACGGGGGTGTAGTTGATGATCGCACCCAGCCGCGGCGTGAATCTGCGCTCGCCACGCTCTTCGGCGCGCGAGCCACCGCTGAGCGGCCCGACGATGCCAGCTGGCGCGAGGCCATCGACCGCCTTGCCGGTGTGTTCCTGCACGATGCTGCCGTCCGTCACGACCACGCAGAAGACGGCCCGTCCGCTTCCGTCTGGCGAGCGGCCCAGGAACGCCGTGCCAACCGCGGCCTTAGCCAGCGCGCCGGGGATGATCTGCGCAGGCTGCCGACCGGTCAGGTCGCCGAAGTAGACGCCGCCAGTTCTCGTGTTCGGCGCCCCCTTGAGTGGGCGGCCGTCCGGATCGTCGATCGTGGACGAGCCTGGCCCGTCGAGCCCGAACGGTGCGTTGGCGGGCCACAGCCGGCCGAACGCATTATTGATCGACAAGCCGATCGGGTTGCTGACCGCCGTCTGGTCCGCAGTCACGGCGTTAGGGTTGTAGAAGCCGTTGCGCCACGTGGGGCTTTGAGCGCTGTACATCTGTACCGCCCCGCCCAGCGCGGAGGCCTGGTCACCCGAACTCGCGAAAGTCGCCGGTACGGCGAGCTCCGCCTCACCTGGGTCGATGGACAGCAGCGCGCCCGCCGCTTGGTCGGGGTTGGCTATGGGCGCTCCAAAGTTCGAGCGGCTGCCAACGATGATCCGGATCGGATCGAGCACCCGGCCCGGCTGCGTGAATGCCGCGAGCGTCGGATTATCGTGGATCGGGCCGCCGGGCAGGAACGTGCCGATCGGGGACACCGCTGATGCACCAGGGATCCCGAACGCGATCACCCGCCCGTCGATCACCGGTGCGAGCTCATCCTCACGTGCGAAGGAAATCCCTGCACCTCCGAGGCTCACGAGGCTGGCGACGCCTGCGCCGAGGCGCCCATCACAATCGCCTCACGCCGAGTGACCCACTTTACGCTCTCCTGCCCATCACCACGAGCCCTGCTCGCATTCCTGTCGGCTCACAGCCCGATCGGCACATCCAGTTATCTCAAGGTGAGTCATGCCAGGTTTCTGTTGCACCTTTCACCCGCGGATTTCACGATCGGGACGCCTCGTGGTTGCTCGGCCATGAACTGCGAGCGCGAGGACCTTCATCACCCGCGCGAACAAGACACCAGGTGA
Organism: Pseudonocardiales bacterium; assembly: GCA_025465385.1. Taxonomy (GTDB): domain Bacteria; phylum Actinomycetota; class Actinomycetes; order Mycobacteriales; family Pseudonocardiaceae. Next base: position 2,118 of record JAODNG010000117.1, on the reverse strand, counting down.
GACATCCCATGTGCTCGGATGTCAAGCAGCTTGTTGTTGATCTGTCACGTTGGTGGTCGTGGCGGAGGTGTGTAGGTCCAGCCTCGCCAGCCGGCTGATGGTCTTGCGCGGTCGCCGGCCGGTAAAGGGCGAACCCGTGCGGGGACCCCTGCGGCCTGCGGCCGCCCAGCACGGAACCGTCGCTGCGCGATGGCCTGTGGCCACCCTGGACCGGCCGACTCCCACGACAAGCCTGGCCGGGTGTCGAAGCAGGCCCTACGGGTGTGCGAGCCGGTCGTGGTGGTCACGCATCGGATATCAAGCGGCTTGTTGGTGGTCTTTGTTGTGGTGGTGGGCCCAGGCGGTGTCCTCGTCGTAGAGGGTGCCGGTTTTGAGGCAGCCGTGCAGGATGCCGACGAGTCGGTTGCCGAGTTGGCGTAGCGCGGCGTGGTGGCCGGTGCCGCGGGCCCGGAGCTCGTCGTAGTAGACCCGGGCACCAGGGGAGGCGCTCAGCGCACAAAACGCCTGCTGATGCAGCGCGTCGCCGAGTCGGTCGTTGCACGCGTAGCGGGCCAGCACGACCTTCTTCTTGCCCGAGGCGCGAGTGATCGGGGAGGTGCCGGCGTAGTTCTTCCGGGCCCGGGCGTCGTGGTAGCGGTACGGGTCGTCGCCGAACTCACCGAGCACCCGGGCGCCGAGAACCTCACCCAGGCCGGGCTGGGAGCGGTAGATCTCAACATCCAGGTGCCGGCCAAAATGGGCCTTCACCTGCCCCTGCAGAGCGGCGATCTCGGTGTTCAGGACGGTGATCACCGCGACGGTGGACCGGACGGTGACCGCGTAGGCCCCGGCCAGGACCGCGGGCTGGCGCAGCGCCGGGGCGCGCAGCACCGTGGCGATGTGCTCGGCCTTGCCCGCGACGTCGCGGCGCCGAGCCCGTTTGAGCGCCCCGGCGATCCGGTTGCGGGACAATCCCGCCGCCGTCTCGGGGTCCGGTGCTGCAGCGAGCAACTCCAAGGCGTCGGTCGCGGCCAGGTCATCGAAGGCCTCCAACGCGGCGGGGAAGAACTCCCGCAGCGCTGAGCGCAGCCGCAACACATGCCGGGTCCGATCCCAGATCAGGGACTGGTGCGCCCGGGCCACCACCTTGATCCCCTCGACCAGCACGGTGTCCCCCGCCACCGGGCGCAGCTGGTGGGCGTCGGTACGCACCATGTCGGCCAGCACGTGCGCATCACCGGCGTCGCTTTTGGCCCCTGAAGTGCACCCCCGCTCCCGGTAGCGGGCCACCTGCATCGGGTTGACCGCGAACACCCGATACCCGGCCGCGACCAACGCCGCCACCCACGGGCCGCGGTCGGTCTCGATCCCGACCAGCACCTGCCCCGCCCCGGCCTCGTCGTCGGGATCGGTGAACTCACCGATCAACGCATGCAACCGGCCGATCCCGGCACCACCCTCGGGCAACCGGGCCTTGCCCAGCCGGCGGCCCGTCGCGTCCTGCACTTCCACATCGTGCTGATCTTCAGCCCAGTCATCACCGACGAACAACACCATCCGCATCTCCCCCCACTCGACACCATGACCAGCAGCCAACGGGAGATCACCAGCGACCTAATGGACAAGTGCTCACGCGCAAACAGGCACGACATCCCATCAGCGGTTCGATCACCCGACCACCAGCAAGGGCACGATCTCACCCTAGGACTCACACAGCGTCCAGGGCCCAAGAGTGCTCACCTGCCAGCGGCTACCGGCACCGAGCCTTCACTACAGCGACCCGGTACGCCCCATTAGGTTCCAACGGCAGACCAGCCATCCGCTGTTTGCTCACCGATCTCCCCACGGGGTAGCTGCCCGTGTCGAGCTCGGCGTGCACCCGCAGCCCGGTGCGGGTGCGAGTCGCGGCAATGGTGTTCACCACGACTTCGTGGCTGGTCAGCGGGCGACCTCGCCAGTTGAGGGTGAAGTGGGAAAACAGCCGGTGCTCGATCTTGTTCCACTTGGTGGTGCCGGGCGGGAAATGGCACACCGTGATCGCCAGGCCAGTCTCGCTAGCCAGATCGGCCAGCTCGGCCTTCCAGGCCCGGTAGCGGTAGCTGTTGGAACCGCCGGCGTCGGCGGTGATCAGCAGTCGAG
>JAODNG010000108.1 GCA_025465385.1 Pseudonocardiales bacterium | reverse complement strand
GCGCTCACCGCAGCGGTTCGGCGGCGGAGCAAAGGCCAGTCAGCACAATACAGTGTGCATCGTGGAGCCGCCCGAAACTGAAATCGTACCCGTGGACGGCGAGGGCGGCTTCTGGGACGACCGGCGTGGTCTGCTGACCTGTCTGCGGGAGACCCCGCCGCGGGTGCCCGCTTACCTTGGGTACGACGCACTTGGGTCACAACTGTTCGAGGCGATCACCGAGCTGCCGGGCTACTACCCCACCCGGGTCGAGCATGGGTTGCTGCAGCGCCACGCCGACCAGATCGCCGACCTGATCGGGTATGAGCGAATCGCCGAGCTGGGCAGCGGAAGCGCGAAGAAAACCCGCCTGCTGTTGGCGGCCTGTGTACAACGCCGCCGGACCTGCTATCTACCGATCGACGTCAGCCGCGAAATGTTGGTGGCCAGCGCGCGCGAGCTGACTACCGAGCTGCCCGGATTGCGGGTGCAGGGATTGTGGGGTCGGTACGAGGCGGGGTTGGGCTGGCTGCGGGACGGCACGCCCGAGCCGGTGACAGTGGCGCTACTCGGAAGCAACTTGGGCAACACCACGCCCGAGGAGCGAGCTGCCCTCCTCGCCGAGATCGCGGCCACCCTGCGGCCCGGCGACCGCTTCCTAGTGTCAGCGGACCTCCAGAAGCCGGCCGATGTGTTAGAAGCCTGTTACAACGATCCACTCGACCGGTCAGCCTTCGCGCGGTTCCGGCTCAACCACCTCTCGCACCTCAACCGACGCTACGACGCCGACTTCGCCTTGGAATACTTCTACCCGCGGGCGCATTACGACCCCGGCACCACCGCGGTTCAAGGCCACCTCTACGCGACCGAGGACCAGACGGTCGCGCTGCGCGAGCTGGACCTCGAGCTGGTCCTACGACGTGGTGACTCGCTGAATGTCGGCTTCTCCTATAAGTTCCACCGCCCGGAGTTCGTGGCCGACGTCGCCGCACGAGGCTTCGATCTCGGTGCGCAGTGGATCGACGCGGTCTGGCAGTACGGCGTCTTCCTGTTCGTCCGCTCGGAATGACCGCAGTCCAGCATGTGAAATTCATGTTTCGTCCGTGCCCACGGCGGGTACTTTCAAGATCGTGCTGCTATTGCGGCCCCCTGGGGTGTACCGAGCCGACAGCGATACCTCGTTATTGATCCACGTTCTTCGTGAGGGGGGTTACGCGAGCGATCGGCGCGTCCTGGACATCGGTACCGGAACTGGTGCATTGGCGTTGGCAGCAGCTCGAGCGGGCGCCGCTTCGGTGACCGCGGTCGACTTGTCCCTACGCTCAGTGGCTGCGGCCTGGCTCAACACGCGCTTGCACCGGGTGCGGTGCGCCGTGCACCACGGCGATCTGTTCGAACCCGTGGCCGGCAAGTGCTTCGATCTCATCCTGGCCAACCCGCCGTACGTTCCCGCGGCCACGAACATGCTGCCGCGGCACCGGATCACCCGCTGCTGGGATGCGGGTCTCGACGGACGCTCGGTGTTGGATCGAATTTGCACGGGCGGGCCAGTTTTACTCGCGCCCGGCGGTCTGATGCTGCTGGTCCACTCCACTGTCTGCGATGACGACGTCACGCTGCGCCGCCTCGTTGCAGCGGGCCTGCACGCCGAGGTGCTCACCCGAGCCACGGTGCCTTTCGGCCCCGTGATGAGGCTTCGCGCGGCCATGCTCGAAGCCCGCGGACTTGTGCAGCCGGGGCAACGTGACGAGGAACTGGTGGTAATCGGAGCCCGGCGTGCCGGCTGAACCGGCCCGCCGTCAGATTACCGTCACCGAAGAAGGACCCGTGCTGGTGCACGGCCCTATCGAGGTCACCCTCGATGACGGCCGACGGGTGACCTCCGACCGGGCGGTCACCGCGCTGTGCACGTGCGGCCTCAGCCGCCGCTATCCGTTCTGCGATACCAGCCACCGGCGACGGTTAGACAATCGACCCGCCGCACGGAGCTCGGTACCGGTATTTCACGGCAACGAGATGCTGAATACCGGTCAACAGCAGCCGGTAACGAAGTCGGCGCTTCCGCAGGCGCGCGGCCCGCTGTCCACCGCCGTGCTCGCCACCCTCTGCGGCAGCACTGACGCGCCGTGCAGTTCCGAGATCAGCGCAGTCGACATCGAACAAGCCGACCCGTACGGCGAGGACCTGCAGCTGGCGCTGCACTGCTGTTATGAGTTGCACTACCGCGGTTTCGCCGGGGTCCTCGATGATCCGGTCGCTGATGACCTGGAGTGGAATCCGGGACTGCTGGGACTGCGCCGGCAAATGGAACAGGTCTTCCTCGCCGCGCTACGGACCGACGTCCCGGGCGGAACCGACGTCACCACCGAAATCAACGCTTTGCTGGTGGAGGTAGTGGACGCCAGCGGCGTGTCGCATTATCTGCGCCGCGTCGGGCAGCTTTGGCAGCTACGCGAATACATCGCGCACCGCTCGATCTACCACCTCAAAGAGGCCGATCCGCAGGCATGGGTCATCCCCCGGCTGAGTGGGCCGGCCAAGGCGGCGCTGGTCACCATCGAGCACGACGAGTATGGCGCCGGCGACCCGCAACGCATGCACGCCCACTTATTCGCCGACATGATGACCACGCTTGGACTCTCGCCTCGGTACGGCGCCTACCTCGACGCCGCGCCGGCCGCCACGCTGGCCGAGGTCAACTTCATGTCGCTGTGCGGGTTGCACCGCCAACTGCGTGGGGCGCTCGTCGGCCAGTTCGCCACAGTGGAGTTGACATCGTCCGCCGGCTCGGACCGACTGGTCCAAGCCATGCACCGGTTGGGTTGCAACCCTGCATCAATTCGTTTCTACGCCGAGCACATCGAGGCCGATGCGGTGCACGAGCAACTCGTCAGGCGCGGCGTGATCGCTCCACTGCTTGCAGCCGAACCTGGCCTTGCCGGCGACGTAGTGTTCGGCATCCAAGCCAGCACCGTGCTGGCCGACCGGTTTTCCGACCTACTCCTGAGTCGATGGGCCGCAGGGCAGACCACGTTGCGTACTCCGCTCTAGAGCGATGAGCGAAATGCCAGCCGTGCCAGCGCGTCGCAAGGGTCTCTGCCAGCTCTGATCACGCGGTTCGGCTCCGCCGCTCGGTCAGAAATGCGTTGCCAACGGTAGCCATAGAGGTCATAATCATCGGACTGTAATGGGGATTTCCGATGCACAGAGGTGACTCTTGGCGATCAGGGGACTACTCCATTGCTCATAAGACATTTCGAAGGAGCTGCATTATGCATTCCCGCTATACGCGTCGCCATCTGCGAATGATCCTAGCAGCCTGTGTGACTCTCACGCTTCTCGCCGGCTGCAGCAACCACCAAACGAACAAAAGCGGCACATTCTTCGGCGCCCCTCAGAGCGTCGGAGACGGTACGGCCAAAACCTACGTAACGGTTGACAATGCCGGTAACCCGACCGAGGTGGGCATTCGGATGTCGGCGGCATCGCTGAACGGACTCCCGACGGAAGACGCCGTTCCTCCCCAGATGCTAATGCTCGCCTTGCCGGCTCAGGCCTCGGCGACGGCCTTTGATCATGTTATGCTCAATTGGAATAGCCACGGACATGCGCCGGTGGAGCTATTCGGCAAGCCGCACTTCGACATGCACTTTTACATGATCGACCCAGCAGCGGTGGAAAAAATCAATCCGAGCAACCCGGACTTCACGACGCGGGCCGCTAATCTCCCTGACCCGAAGTACGTTCCGGTGGATTACGTCACTCCTCCCGGTTCACCTGCCGAGAACACGGTTCCCGCCATGGGACTGCACTGGGTCGACCGGACGGGCGGGCTCGTGCCCGGTAAGTACGACTTCAAGCAAACCATGATCAACGGGTCGTGGGACGGCAGGTACACCTTTATCGAACCGATGATGACGCGTGCATGGATGCTGACGAAGCAGAGCGTTCATGAGAATATCAAGCAGCCCCAAGCCTACCAGCGCAGCGGGTATTTCCCGACAACATACAACGTCCGTTACGACGACCAAGCGAACGAGTACTTGATCTCGCTGGAAGGAATGGCAATGCGCCAGGCATCATGAGCGTAAGCGGTGCCACTACATCATCACCGCCATGATCCGACCGTGCGCGGTGTCGCGACACCGAGTCGAAATCTACCCGGCTCGTTAAGGCCGGTACCGTGAGGCCTGCTGTCGGGCTGCTAGTGCCGGTCGGCGGCCCATCTGCCAGCACCTGTGTCGCGCTGTCTGCACTGCACCCGTCACCGACGGGGGTTAACAATAAAGGCTAAGTGACAAAGTGATGTATCTGGTGAGAGATGCTGACTCTCTTCATCTGGGGACAACGCGGGACACCAAGCACTGGCCCAGCGCGCCGGTGCAGGACATCCGTGGCGACCCGGCGGATGGAGGTACAGCGCGATGAGCGGGTTAGCTGATGTGGTTGTGGTCGGTGGGGGGATCGCCGGGTCGTCATTGGCCACTGTGCTGGCCCGGGACGGTTATCAGGTCGTTGTGCTCGAACGCCAGACCTCCTACCGGGACAAGGTGCGCGGCGAGGCGCTAGCCTGCTGGGGCGTGGCCGAGCTGCTCCAGCTTGATCTGGAGAAGCCACTACTCGACGCGGGCGGCTGCTATGCGACGCGCGCAGTGGCCTACGACGAGGTGATCGACCCGACGCAGGCGGAAGCAGTTGCTGCGCCGCTGGACCAAATACTGCGGAGTGTGCCGGGCGTTTTGGTTGTCGGGCACCCTGAGGCCTGTGAGGCGCTGACCCAGGCTGCCGCCGCGGCTGGCGCCACCGTGGTCCGCGGCGTCGGTGACGTTGACATCCAGCCAGGCGACGCGCCGATGGTGCGCTACGAGCACGACGACGTCCTCCACGAGCTGCGCTGCCGACTCGTGGTCGCCGCGGACGGGCGGATGTCCACGGTTCGCCGCCAGCTCGGTATCGAACTGCACCAGACCACCCCGCGCACGATCGCCGGGGGCATGCTGGTCGATGATCTGCGCTCCTGGCCGGCACGGCAGCTCTCGATCGGCACCGAGGGCGATCTGCTCTATTTTGTCTTCCCGCGAGCGAACGGACGGGCGCGGCTGTACCTGTTGCACGACATCGCGCAGAAGGGCCGCTTCACCGGCCCGGACCGGCAGGCGAAGTTCCAGTCCGCCTTCGGATTCCGGTGCATTCCGGGCAGCGAGATGTTCGGTGCCGCCCGCCCGGCCGGGCCATGCGCGTTCTACCCGATGAACGACAGCTGGACCGACCAGCCCTTCGCGCCGGGAGTCGTGCTGATCGGCGACGCCGCCGGGTGGAACGACCCGATCATCGGTCAGGGCCTGGCTATCGCGCTGCGCGACGCGCGGATCGTCACCGATGTCGTACGCAGCGGGTCGGATTGGTCTGCGGCAGCCTTTGCCGGCTACGGCGAGGAGCGTCGGGAGCGAATGCGCCGACTGCAGGTGGCCGCTCGGGTGATCACCGATATCGTGGCCACATTCACTCCGGCCGGTGCAGCTCGTCGCCGGGCTTACAATGCTGTCTGGCAGACCGATCCGGTACTCGGCGGTCCCCGGCTCGCTCCGCAAGTGGGTCCGGAGAACGTACCTGCGGACTCCTTCACCCAGTCCACCATCGACCGGATCCTCGCGCTCGCATAGCCAAGCGGTAAGGCGGCAGCACCGCGCCGCCGCGGACCTCATCGGTCGCCTCATCAAAGATGCGCGGTTAGCGGTTCGGAGGTACGCAGCCGAGGCTTGTTGACCGGCTGTTACTACCGTTCTTACTATGAGATACATTTGAGCTAGTCAGTACGGCTGCTGGCACCCGTGTCGCCCCTTCTGTCTCAGTGGACACGCGTGATCGCACAGCGTCTCGTTACCACCGCCGTCACCAAGTACGGTCCCCGTCCCCCGGGCCAGAGCCGAGGGGTGGCGGTGGTTTCCTGGGTACTCAGGCCGCTGGCCGTGCGGTGCCGGTCGAGGCCAGCCGCAGGATCATCGTGTCGGGCCGGTTGGTGTTGAAGGCATAGATGCCGGCTGCGTGACTGAGGCATCGCGTGGTGTCGGCGGCGAGGGCCTCAGCCTGCTGCAGGTGCGGTGTGACAGTGCCCCAGTCCGCCCAGCGGTCCCGGGCCGCCGCGGTGAGCTCGCCGAGGCAGCGGGCGATCCGCGCCAGGTCCCCGACCAGTGTCAGGATGTCGTCGTCAGTAGCGGTCATCGGCAAGGCAGTCGCGGTGGCCAGCGCCGCTGCTGCCGCTTCAACTGGCGTAGTGCTCGTCGACTCCATGACATCTCGCCATCCGTAGTTCAGCTCAGGCCGTGCCCTACAACAGAGCTGGCCTCCCAGCTCCCTGATACACCCCTCGTCCCTAATTTAAGATCATTTGCGAATAAAGCCGTCGCCGTCACACGGAGCTAGCGTGGGCGGCCACGACACGCCAGCCGTGGTCGTGGTCGTAAATCCAGGTGCGGGTGTACCGCAGCCGCGCAGCAAATGGCGTGCCAGCGAACGTGCCCTCCAGCACGCCAAGGAACCACGTAACACCGGTGCCCCTCAACGAGCACGGTCAGATCTTCTTCGATTCTTCTTCCATGACCTTCGTCAGGACCTGCTGTCGGGAGCGGTGCCACTGGAGGTCGTCACTCTTGGTGTTGTATTTTCTTAGCCTTTACGGTCTTGTAGTGGCCTTGGAGATTGGGTGATCTCTCATCTGCTGGGGTCGACCTGGCGATCTACCGAGAAACCCGCTGGCGAGCAGTGGAAGTTCTCGCCCCTGCCCGCCGTCTGACGGCCTGGAGACAGCCTGACCTTGCGCTACCCTACGATAGCGAT
>JAODNG010000099.1 GCA_025465385.1 Pseudonocardiales bacterium | reverse complement strand
CGCTAGCGCGCTCGTGAGTGCGTAACAGTGTTAGAACACTGTTACGCACTCACGACCCCTGGTACCACGGGAACATGACCGAGCCCCAGATTCTCTGGTTGCCCGACCCGGACGCCGTCGCCCGGTCCCGGATGGCGGCGTTTCGTAGCTGGTTGGCGGAGCAGCGGGGCGTCATCGTGGCTGACTACGACGCGCTGTGGCGCTGGTCGGTGGCCGACCTGGCGGGGTTCTGGGGGGCGTTCGCCGATTTTGCCGGCGTCCGGTTCCATACCGCGCCACAGCGGGTGCTCACCGGTGAGTCGATGCCGAGGACGCGGTGGTTTCCGGGCGCGACGCTCAACTATGCCGAGCACGCGCTGGTTCCCGGTCCCGGCAAGAGTGACGATGACCCGGCCGTGATCTTCCGTCGCGAGGACGGTGTTCGGGACGCGCGGAGCTTCGGGTTGCTGCGCCAGCAGGTGGCCGCGGTGCGGTCGGCACTGGCGTCACTGGGTGTCCGCCGGGGCGACCGGGTGGTCGCGCTGGTGCCGAACTCGCCAGACACGCTGGTAGCGTTCCTCGCCACCGCCAGCCTCGGCGCGATCTGGTCATCGTGCTCGCCGGACTTCGGAACCCGAGCGATCGTCGACCGGTTCACCCAGCTCACGCCCACCGTGCTGATCGCCGTCGATGGGTACCTCTACGGCGGCAAACGATTCGACATCCGGTCGACAGTGGGCGCGCTACGCGATCAGCTGCCATCGCTGCGCGCCACGGTGCTGGTCCCCTACTTGGACTCCAGCGCGACGTTGGATGCCACGGTGTGTTGGGACGATCTGCTCGCCGCGCACTGCGGTGCTGAGCTGGCGTTCGAGGCGGTGGACTTCGACCATCCGCTTTGGGTGCTCTACTCCTCGGGCACTACCGGGTTACCCAAGGGCATCGTGCACGGCCACGGCGGGATCATCCTGGAGCATCTCAGGGCGCTGGCGTTGCAAGCCGACCTCGGGCCCGGCCAGCGGTTCTTCTGGTTCACCACCACCGGCTGGATGATGTGGAACTACCTGATCAGTGGCCTGCTGGTAGGCGCGACGATCGTGCTCTACGACGGCAGCCCAGCACACCCCGACCTCGGTTCGCTGTGGCGACTGGCCGCTGATGAACGCGTGAACTATTTCGGCACGTCCGCGCCGTTCGTCCAGTCCTGCGGCAAGGCCGGCTTGCGGCCCGGCGCTGAGCTGGATCTCACCGCGTTGCGAGCGGTGGGCTCGACCGGTGCCCCGCTGCCCGCGGAGGGTTTCCGCTGGATCGCCTCGGAGATCGGCTCGGGCGTGCAAATCTGTTCGGTCTCTGGAGGCACTGATCTGTGCGCGGCCTTCCTGTGTGCCGCGCCTGACGTGCCGGTGTGGGAGGGCGAGATCTCCTGCCGCGCGCTGGGGGCCGCGGTGGCGGCCCTCGACGAGGACGGCCGGGAGCTGATCGACGAGGTGGGCGAACTGGTGATCACCAAGCCGATGCCGTCGATGCCGGTCTGCTTCTGGAACGATCCGGACGGCACCCGCCTGCGCGAGGCGTACTTCGAGGTGTACCCGGGCCTGTGGCGGCACGGCGACTGGATCAAGATCACCCCGCGAGGCTCGTCGGTGATCTACGGTCGGTCTGACGCCACGCTGAACCGCGGCGGTGTGCGGATGGGCACCGCGGAGTTCTACGCGGTGGTCGAGGGCGCCGACGAAGTGCTCGACTCACTGGTCATCGACACCTCAGGTGCAGGCGCTGACCAAGGTGAGCTGCTGTGCTTCCTGGTGCTGGCCGCCGGTGTGTCACTGCCTGACGTCGAGCCGTGGTTGCGTGCGGCGCTGCGAAGTGGCTTGTCGCCCCGGCATGTGCCCAACCGGTTCATCGTCATCGACGAAGTGCCCCGCACCCTCAACGGCAAGAAATGCGAGGTGCCGGTGAAGAAGATCCTCGCCGGCATGGACCCGGCGCGCGCGCTGAGCTCCGGCGCGTTGCGCAACCCGGATGCACTGCACCCATTCTTGGCGCTGCGTTCCCCATGAGGTCATGCGATGACATCGCGGTACAGCTGCCTCAGCGGTACCGTGACGTCGCCGGACAACCGGTTCGACGCACGGCGCGTCTACGAAGTCGGACCTGACAACCACCCAGGAGCTTGGCTTCGCCATGACTGATGACGGTGACGCGCTACACCTGACCGGCGGCATCCCACTTGGCGGCACGGTCAAGATCCGTGGCTCCAAAAACGCGGTTCCCAAGCTGATGGTCGCGGCGTTGCTGACCGATGAACCGGTGCTGATCCACAACATCTCGCAGATCGTCGACACGTGGCTGGTCAGTGACCTGCTCGAGATGCTGGGATGCAGCACCGCACAGCCGGCGGACGGTCAGCTGCGGATCGAGGCGCGTGGCATCCACACCGCCGGGACCCGCGATCTGGAGTACTTCCATGTGCGCAGCCGGATCCCGGTGCTCACCTGCGCGCCGCTGCTGCACCGCACCGGTCACGCGGAGCTGTGGAAGCCCGGTGGTTGCAGCATCGGCGAGCGTCCGGTCGATCTGCACCTGGAGGTCCTTCGCGCCTTCGGGGCGGTCAGCCAGCGCACCGACACCGGCTTCAAGCTGACGGCCGAGGCGGGTGGGTTGCGCGGCGCCGTCGTCGAGTTGAAGTACCCGAGCGTGGGCGCGACCGAGCAGTTCCTGCTGGGCGCAGTCGTCGCCGCGGGCGACTCCGAGCTGCACAACGCCGCCACCGAGCCGGAGATCATCGACCTGATCTGCATGCTGCAGCGGATGGGTGCACTGATCACCGTCCAGCCCGGCCGTGTCCTGCAGGTCACCGGCGTCTCCCGGCTGCGCGGTGTCTCGCACACTGCCATCCCGGATCGGCTCGAAGCGGCTTCGTGGGCGAGCCTCGCTTTGGCTACCGACGGACGGATCACGGTGCACGGCGTCCGGCAAGCCGATCTTGGGACGTATCTCAACGTCTACCGGCGCGCGGGCGGCGAGTTCGACTTCTCCAGCGACGGCAACGAAGTGACGTTCCGGCGTGAGAAGGCCATGCCCCGCCCACTGGTCATCGAGACTGACGTGCACCCGGGCTTCATGACTGACTGGCAGTCCCCCATGGTGACCGCACTGACCCAGGCCGACGGTGTGACGGTGGTGCACGAGACGGTGCACGAAAACCGGCTGGCGTACATGAAGGCACTTCAGGCGCTGGGCGCTCAGATGCAGGTCTTCACCGAGTGCCTCGGGCGTACCCCGTGCCGGTTCGGAGCGCGCAATCACCAACACTCCGCCGTCGTGGTCGGACCGACCAAGCTGCAAGGCACGACCGTGCACGTTCCGGACCTGCGCGCGGGTTTCTCCTACGTGCTGGCCGCACTCGCGGCGCAGGGCGACTCGACGGTGACCGGAGTCTCACTGCTCGACCGCGGCTACGAGAGCTTCCGAGACAAGCTGCTCGGCGTCGGAGCCAAACTCCGCTGACTGACGACGCGGCGTCACGCTCCGCGGTAGGTGCCGAAACTCCACAGGGTGCCTTCCGGGTCCCGGACGGTGAACCCGCGTGAGCCGTAGTCCTCGTCCGCCAGGCCGCGGACGACTTCGGCGCCGGCCATGGTGGCCCGCTGGAACACCTTGTCGGGGGCGTCGGTTACCACGTATATCGATGTCGTCCCTGGCTTCAATTGGCCGAATACGCTGTCGTCCGAGGTCGAGCCGAGCATGACGCCGCCGCCTTCGGGCCAGCGCAGCTCGGCGTGCGCGATCTCCCGGCCGCCTTCCCCGGGCACGACGAGGATTTCGACGAACCCGAAGGCTTCGACCAGGAAGCGGATGGCAGCCGGCGCGTCGGCATAGGTCAGTGCGGGCCAAATGGTGGGTGCTGGAGTGGCGGTCATGTCACCGAGGATGCACGGTCTGCGGTGCCAGCGGCACGTGGACTCGACGTCATCGGATGCCTCAGCCGCTTTGTTCACCTGTTGGTACCGCTTTGACCAGCAGTGTTGACGCCATCGGGCGGTCGGTTACCCGCTTTGCTCGATCAAGGGCACGCTGTGTAGGCTGCTCGTCTGGCGGCCTCGAAGGGCCCCGGGAGGCTTCGCCTAGTCTGGTCTATGGCGCCGCACTTCTAATGCGGTTGGGGGTTACGCCCCCTCCCGGGTTCAAATCCCGGAGCCTCCGCGGACGGTCAGATCCTATGCTGGCCGACAACAGAACAGGCGCCCGTAGCTCAACGGATAGAGCATCTGACTACGGATCAGAAGGTTGGGAGTTCGAGTCTCTCCGGGCGCGCCATATCTGACCAGCGAAAACACCATTGAACGGCAGTGAGGCCAGTTCGTATCGGCTGCCTCTACATCCATTTGGTACATCAATGGCCTACCTCAACACCTGATCGAGGAGGCTGAGTGCCTCACGTTGGTCGTCCAGGTTCACGTGCCCGTAGCGCTCCATCGTCATCTCCATCACGGTGTGCCCGACGATCTGCATCACCGTTCGCGGTGGTACGCCAAGCGACAGGAGCAGCGGCCTGCGCCCGCTTCACCGACACCACCCTGGCTGGGCTGGCCCGGCGCCGCCAACCCCGCGAGGCCAGCCGGCAGCAGGCCGTACGCCAGTCCGAGATCTGCCGGCTTGTCCTGGTGCTGCGGGAAGCGGGCCGCGCGCTCAAGGCCAACCGCGCCGAGCTACACGCCATCGTTAACGACTTGACCCCCGGGCTGACCACCCGGC
>JAODNG010000087.1 GCA_025465385.1 Pseudonocardiales bacterium | reverse complement strand
GCCGGGTGTTGACGTCGGGGCGGAGGCCGCGGCGGTGCTGGAACCGGGGCCACTGCCATGACGTGCTGCGCCGACGGTGATCGTGGGATGGCGACGGTATGGGCGGCCGGGGCCATCGCGGTGCTGGTCAGCATGGCGGTGTTCGGGTTGCACCTAGGCGAAGCGATGGTTGTCCGCCACCAGGTCGAGTCGGCGGCTGACCTGGCCGCGCTGGCCGGGGCCGCGACAGTCGTCGCCGGTGAGCAGTACGCGTGCAGCCAAGCCCGTCGAGTGACCGACCGGATGCGCGTCCAGCTGGCATCGTGCGAAATACGCGACTGGACCGTGCTGATACAAGCAACGGCCCGACCCGCCGGTTGGCTAGCCACCCTCGGCGCCGCCACCGCCCGAGCCCGCGCCGGCCCGGCAGGTCGCCAGACGTCGAGTTCACGCGGAGGCCGCGACCGGGTGCCTGGCGCTCGGCAGGCAGGACAGGACGGTGTCGAGTACTACGAGGGCGCCGGCCTTGTCCAGTGGGTCGTTGCCGTTGCCGCATTTGGGCGACTGCACGCAGGACGGGCAGCCCGACGGGCACTCGCAGGCGGCGATGGCATCTCGCGTCGCGGTCAGCCAGGGTGCCAGCGCAGCGTGCCCCCGATCGGCGAACCCGGCACCGCCGGGGTGCCCGTCATGGACGAACACAGTCGGTTCACCGGTGTCGGCGTGCCGCGCTGTGGAGACGCCACCGATGTCCCACCGATCGCAGGTGGCGACCAGCGGTAGCAGGCCGATCGCGGCGTGCTCGGCGGCGTGCAGCGCTCCGGGCCACGCCGCAAACGGCAACCCGGCGGCCTCGAGTAAGTCTTCGGAGACGGTGAACCAGACTGCCCTGGTTCGCAGCGTCGAGGGCGGCATCTCCAACGGCACCGCATCGAGCACCTGGCCCGACGGCAGCCGTCGCAGGTAGCCCACCACCTGCGAGGTCACCTCCACCTCGCCCAGCGTCACCGAGACCCCACCGCAGCGCCGCTGGGCAAGCGTCGATACCACGCAGATGTCTGTCGTGGAGCGGGCCGAAGTGTGCCACTCCGGCTCCTCGGGATGCACTAGCGCGACGCCGGAGTCCAGGTCCAGCTCGTCGACCACGAAGGAGTCACCTCGATGCAGGTACACCGCGCCCGGGTGCACCGCGGTGCAGGCCGATCCGGGGTCGACGGTGCCGAGCAGGCGACCGGTGTCAGCCTCCACCACCGCCACCGGGTGCCCACCCGAGCCCCGGATGTCCACTCCGGGATGAGGGCGCTGACGCGCAGCGGCCCAGAACCAGCCACCGGACCTGCGCCGCAGCAGCCCTTCGGCGACCAAATCGTCGACCACGGACCGGGCCACGTCGCCACCCAACGAATCGACGCAGGCGTCGGTCAGTGGCAGCTCGGCGGCCGCGCAGGCCAGCTGCGGGCGCAACACGTAGGGATTCGTCGGATCCAGCACCGTGGTCTCGACCGCCGCGCCGAGCAGGGCGGCGCTGTGGTGCACCAGGTAGGTGTCCAGCGGATCATCCCGGGCGACGAAGACCACCAGCGCTCCCGACCCGGCCCGGCCGGCCCGCCCGGCCTGCTGCCAGAACGAAGCCCGGGTGCCGGGGTAGCCGGCCAGCACCACCGCATCGAGCCCGGTGATGTCCACGCCCAGCTCCAGCGCGTTGGTCGAGGCGACCCCGAGCAGCTCTCCAGCGTCCAGCGCGGTCTCCAAAGCCCGCCGCTCCTCGGGAAGGTAGCCCGCCCGGTAGGCGGCAACCCGGCCAGCGAGGTCCCCTGCCGAGGCAGCGGACAGCGCCCGCTGGGCTCCCAGCGCGGTCAACTCGGCGCCTCGCCGGGAGCGGACGAACACCAGGGTGCGGGCGCCTTCGATCACCAGGTCGGCCAGCATCCGGGCGGCCTCCGCACCCGCCGAGCGGCGCACCGGCGCCCCGTTCTCACCGGTCAGCTCGTCAAGCAGCGGCGGCTCCCACAGCGCGATGGTGCGCTCACCGCACGGCGAGCCATCCTCGGTGACGGCCACGGTGTCCAGGCCGGTGAGCCGGGACGCCGAGATGCCCGGGTCGGCGACCGTCGCCGATGCCAGCACGAACACCGGATGTGCGCCGTAGCGGGCCGCGACCCGCCGCAACCGGCGCAGCAACAGCGCGACGTGCGAGCCGAACATCCCGCGGTAGGCGTGGCACTCGTCGATCACCACGAAGCTCAGCCGCCGCAGCAGGCGGGCCCACCGGTCGTGCCGGGCGAGCAGGCCGTGGTGCAGCATGTCCGGATTGGTGAACACCCACCGGGCGTGCGAGCGCACCCAGTCCCGCTGCGCCATCGCGGTGTCACCGTCGAAGCCGGCCGGCCGCACCCCGGCCAGGCCCAGCGCGGTTACTGCCCGGATCTGGTCGGCGCCCAAGGCCTTGGTTGGAGCGAGATACAGCGCGGTGGCCTGCTCATCGTCCAGCAGGTGGGTGAGCACCGGCAGCTGGTAGGCCAGCGACTTGCCCGACGCGGTGCCAGTGGCGACCACGACGTGGCGGTCCGCCCGAGCCAGTTCGGCGACGGCGACCTGGTGCACCCACGGCGCCGCCACACCCGCTGCGATGAGCGACTCGCGCAGCTGGTCGGGAACCCAGCAGGGCCACTGCACCGTCGTCGCCGGCCGGCCGGGAATCGTCGTGACGTGCCGCAGCGGTGATTCACCCCCAACGCCACCATCAAGCCCACCGGCCGCTCCGCCGCCGGTCGCCGGATTGCCGCCAGCGGTAAAGAGCAGCCGCTGCAACAGCACCTGCCCGCGCCCGTCGCAGTGCGTCACCGCTTTTGCGCCTCCCGTCCCATGTCCTCGTCCCGCACGCTAACGCGTCAACAGCCCTCCCGCTTCCGAACTCCACAGCGGAGCTGCCCGGGCGAGCGGGGACAGCTCCGCTGTGCAGTTCGGGACACTGAGCGCCGTCGGGCGGGGCCGCAGCGGACACCGGGGGAGGTGAGCAGCGGCGGCATGCCTAGACTGATCGGCCGTGGCGCCGTCTTGCGGGGCGGCCCGGTCGGTGTACTGCACGAAAACCATGGAGGGCCGATGTCCCGGTTTATCCTCGCCCAGGGCGGGGGTCTCGACCTGAGCGGGGGTGATTACACCGTCGTCGGTGTGGTCGCCGTTGTCGCTCTCGCCGCGCTGGTCGTCGGTGGCGTGCTGATGCGGGAGGTACTGGCGGCCGGTCAGGGCACCGCGCGCATGCAGGACATCGGCCGAGCGGTGCAGGAAGGTGCATCGGCTTACCTGAACCGCCAGTTCAAGACGCTGTCCGGGTTCGCCGTGGTGGTCTTTCTCCTGCTGTTCGCGTTGCCGGCCGAGGACCTCGGCGAGCGGATCGGTCGCTCAATCTTCTTCCTGGCGGGCGCGCTGTTCTCGGCGTCGATCGGCTATCTCGGCATGTGGTTGTCCACTCGAGCGAACATCCGGGTCGCAGCGGCGTCCAATGAGTCAGGTGGCCGCGAGCGGGCGATGCGAATCGCGTTTCGCACCGGCGGCGTGGTCGGCATGTTCACCGTGGGCCTGGGACTGTTCGGGGCGTCGCTGGTAGTGCTGGTCTACGCCGGTCACGCCCCCCGGGTGCTGGAAGGCTTCGGTTTCGGCGCCGCACTGCTCGCGATGTTCATGCGGGTCGGCGGCGGCATCTTCACCAAAGCTGCCGACGTCGGTGGTGACCTGGTCGGCAAGGTCGAGGCAGGCATCCCCGAGGACGACCCGCGCAACGCCGCCACCATCGCCGACAACGTCGGCGACAACGTGGGTGACTGTGCCGGGATGGCTGCCGACCTGTTCGAATCCTATGCGGTGACGCTGGTCGCGGCGCTGATCCTGGGCACCGCGGCGTTCGGACTCAAAGGCCTGTTGTACCCGCTGATCGTGCCCGCGATCGGGGTAGTGACCGCGGTAATCGGCGTGTACGTCACTAAGGGCCGGGTGGGCGAACCGGGGCTGCGCGCGATCAACCGCTCTTTTTACATCGCTGCGACGATCTCGGCGGTGGCGTGCACGGTGGCCGCCTTCCTCTACCTTCCCAACAACTTCGGTGCACTTGCCGGAATCAGCCAGATCGATGGTCAGCCTCTCGATCAGGTGGTTGGCAGCCCGGCAGTGATCGCAGCGGTCGCCGTGATCATCGGCATCGTGCTGGCCGGGATCATCCTGTGGCTCACCGGCTACTTCACCGGTACCGAACACCGGCCGGTCCGCGACGTCGGCACCAGCTCGCTGACGGGTGCCGCGACGGTGATCCTGTCCGGGATCTCAATCGGTTTCGAGTCGGCGGTGTACACCGCCCTGGTGATCGGCGCCGCGGTGTACGCGGCGTTCTTGCTGTCCGGATCCGTCACCGTCTCGTTGTTCGCGATCGCGCTGGCCGGCACCGGCCTGCTCACCACTGTCGGTGTGATCGTCGCGATGGACACCTTCGGCCCGGTCAGCGACAACGCCCAGGGCATCGCCGAGATGTCTGGCGACGTCAAGGGCGACGGCGTAGCCACCCTCACCGAGCTCGACGCTGTGGGTAACACCACTAAGGCCATCACCAAGGGCATCGCGATCGCCACCGCGGTGCTCGCCGCCACGGCACTGTTCGGCTCCTACCGCGACGCCATCCGGTCGGCAACCGCGAACATCGATCTCAATGCAGTGTTCAACGTCTCGGTCCCCAACGTCCTTGTCGGCCTGACCATCGGCGCCGCCGTGGTGTTCATGTTCTCCGGGTTGCTGATCAACGCCGTGTCCCGGGCCGCAGGAGCTGTGGTCTACGAGGTGCGCAGGCAGTTCCGCGACAACCCCGGAATCATGGATGGCTCGGTACGGCCCGAGTACGGGCGAGTGGTCGACATCTGCACCAAGGACTCGCTGCGTGAGCTGGCCACCCCAGGGCTGCTCGCGGTGCTGGCCCCGATAGCGGTGGGCTTCGGCCTCGGCGTCGGCCCGCTCGCGGGCTTCCTGGCCGGGGCGATCATCACCGGCACCCTGATGGCGATCTTCCTCGCCAACTCCGGTGGTGCCTGGGACAACGCCAAGAAACTCGTCGAGGACGGCAACCACGGTGGCAAGGGCTCCGATGCGCACGCCGCCACGGTGATCGGGGACACCGTCGGTGACCCGTTCAAGGACACCGCCGGTCCGGCCATCAACCCTCTGCTCAAGGTGATGAACCTCGTCTCGGTGTTAGTGGCGCCGGCGATCGTCACCATCACGGCCCTGCCGAACGGTGCCCCGGTGAGATTGGGTATTGCCCTGGTCGCCGCAGCGGTGATTGTGGTGTCGGTCGTGGTATCCAAGCGGCGGTCCACCTCGCTGGTCGACGCATCGCCCGCCCAGGTCAGCGCGTGACCCGTATTCGCAAAACCTCGATCCGCAACGCCTGCGAGCAGGGAGTACCGGTGCCCACATCACTCCGCGGTAGGGGCATAACCGCTGGTCGAACATGCAATTGGGCAGCGGCCGTGGTGGCTTTGAGCCTGGCCCTCACGGGGTGCGGCGGCTCCGCTAACGTCGCGCCGAAGCCGCCGGCTGCTCCCCAGGGTTCTGACCCGGTGGCCTGGGCGGGGACGTTCTGCGGCGGTCTAAGTGAGGTGATCGGCGGAGTGTCCGCGATGGCCAAGGCGCAGCCGACCCCGCAGGGTCAAAAAGATGGGTTGCTGGAGTTCTCTGATATTGCCCAGCGGGCGTTCGCCAGTACCGCCCAGAAGCTCCAACAGCTCGGGTCGCCGCGGATCACTAATGGCCAGCAGGTCCAGGACACCGCGGTGAGCTTCTTCAGCAACGCGGCTCAGACGGTCGGCGTCCAGCGCACGAAGCTCGCGGGGTTGGACGCCAACGACCCGGACTTCGTGAACAAGGCGAGTCACCTCGCAGGCCCCGATCTCGGTGGGGCCAGCGCCCAGATGCAGCAGCTGACCAGCAACAAGGAGCTGGCTCCCGGGTTTCGGGCCGCGCCGCAGTGCCAGCAACTGAGTAGCGCTACCGCGGGGCATCGATAGACACTGATAGGTCCGCGTGGCGTAAGGCAGGATCACTGGCTGTTCGCGACGGGTTGTGCGACGCTGGCTGCCCCGCGAAGTTGCAGACCCCGGGGGTTGCGGAGTTGTGCACACTGGGGCACGGGGGTCGGGGCATCAGGAGTACACCGAGGTGAGTGCAAGCGTGGCACGGTCAAAAACGGCGACAGATCCGGGCGGCACGTCCAGCGGTGGCGCGCGCCGCCGTACGGCGGCCGGTCGGTCCAATGATGCCCACGCCAACGGCGCAGGGTCCAAGGGCCAGTCCAACGGCGGCCAGTCCAACGGCGCCAGCCGTCGTCTGGTGATCGTGGAATCGCCCGCGAAGGCGCGCAAGATCGCTTCGTATTTGGGCTCGGGTTACGTCGTGGAGTCCTCCCGGGGGCACATCAGGGACCTGCCCCGCGGTGCCGCCGATGTGCCCGCGAAGTACAAGGGTGAATCGTGGGCGCGGCTGGGTGTGGACGTCGACCACTCCTTCGAGCCGCTCTACGTGATCACCCCGGAGAAGAAGTCCACGGTCACCGAGTTGCGAAATGCGCTCAAGGGCGTCGACGAGCTCTACCTCGCGACCGATGGTGACCGCGAGGGCGAGGCCATCGCGTGGCACCTGATGGAGACCCTCAAGCCCACCGTTCCGGTACGCCGGATGGTCTTTCACGAGATCACCGGGCCGGCCATCCGCGCGGCGGCGGAGAACCCGCGCGACCTGGACAAGGATCTGGTCGACGCGCAGGAGACCCGGCGGATCCTCGACCGGCTCTACGGGTACGAGGTATCGCCGGTGCTGTGGCGCAAGGTGATGCCGAAGCTGTCCGCCGGGCGAGTGCAGTCGGTGGCCACCCGCATCATCGTTCGACGCGAGCGCGAGCGGATGGCATTCGTGTCCGCGTCGTACTGGGACCTCGCCGCCACGCTGGATGCCGGCGAAGACGCCGCGCCGCGAACCTTCGGGGCGCGGCTGGTAGACGTTGACGGCCGTCGGGTGGCGACCGGGCGCGATTTCGGCCCTGACGGCCAGGCCAAGCGCTCCGAGCGCGACCTGCTGATCGTTGACGAGACGTACGCCGGACGGCTTGCCGAGGCGTTGGCCGGTTCCCCGCTGACCGTCTCCAGCGTCGAGGAGAAGCCCTACACACGGCGTCCCTATGCGCCATTCATGACCTCCACGCTGCAACAGGAGGCCGGCCGGAAGTTGCGGTTCTCGGCGGAGCGCACGATGCGCACCGCGCAGCGGCTCTATGAGAACGGCTACATCACCTATATGCGGACCGACTCCACCACGCTGTCGGAGACGGCGATCGCGGCGGCCCGGGCCCAGGCTACCGAGCTTTACGGCGAGCGCTACGTCCACGACGGGCCGCGGCAGTACACCCGCAAGGTGAAAAACGCTCAGGAGGCGCACGAGGCGATCCGACCTGCTGGGGAGACCTTCGCGACCCCAGGTCAGCTGGCCGGCGCGTTGGACGCCGATGAGTTTCGGCTTTATGAGCTGGTCTGGCAACGCACCGTCGCATCCCAGATGGCCGACGCCCGCGGCACCACTATGAGCGTGCGGATCACCGGCAACTCCGCAACGGGCGAGGCTTGCACGTTCGCCGCGTCCGGCCGCACCATCACCTTCGCCGGGTTCCTCAAGGCCTACGTCGAGACCGTGGACGACGAGGCCGGCGGGGAGGCCGACGACGCCGAGCGCAGGCTCCCCCGGCTGACCGAGGGCCAGCCTGTCACTGCCACCGAGTTGGTGCCTGAGGGGCACACCACCACGGCGCCACCACGCTATACCGAGGCGAGCCTGGTCAAGGCTCTCGAAGAGCTGGGTATCGGTCGCCCGTCCACTTACGCCTCGATCATCAACACCATCCAGGACCGCGGGTATGTGTGGAAGCGCGGGTCCGCGCTGGTGCCGTCCTGGGTGGCGTTCGCCGTGATCGGGCTCCTGGAGCAGCACTTCGGCTGCCTGGTCGACTACGACTTCACCGCCGCGATGGAAGACGAGCTCGACTCCATCGCATCCGGCGCGCAGCATCGCACCGACTGGCTGACCGATTTCTACTTCGGCTCGGAGCAGGGCGGCGCCATGTCCGTCGCCCACCTGGGTGGCCTGAAGAAGCTGGTCGGGATGAACCTGGAGGAGATCGACGCCCGCGAGGTCAACTCCATCCCACTTTTCACCGACGACGCCGGGCGCGACGTCGTGGTCCGGGTGGGGCGCTACGGCCCATACCTGGAACGGGTGGTCGGCGACGAGCAGCAGCGGGCCAATCTCCCGGACGACCTGCCGCCTGACGAGCTGACCGCCGAGATCGCTGAGAAGCTCTTCGCCACTCCGGTGGAGGGCCGGTCGCTGGGCGCTGATCCGGTGACCGGACACGAGATCGTCGCTAAGGAGGGCCGCTACGGGCCCTACGTCACCGAGGTGCTGCCCGAGGACGAGGCTCCGAAAGACGCTGCAAAGAAGGGCGCAAAAAAGGACTCCGCCAAGGCCGCGGCCGCTAAGAAGCCGAAACCGCGGACCGGCTCACTGTTGAAGTCCATGAGCCTGGAAACGGTGAACCTCAGCGATGCGCTGCGGTTGCTGTCGCTACCGCGGGTGGTCGGCACAGACCCCGGCACCGACCAGGAGATCACCGCGCAGAATGGTCGCTACGGGCCCTACCTCAAGAGGGGTACGGACTCACGGTCCTTGGCCGACGAGGAACAGCTCTTCACGATCACACTTGACGAGGCGCTGAAGATTTACGCCGAGCCCAAGCGTGGGGGCCGCCAAGCCGCCGCCAAGCCGCCGCTGCGCGAGTTGGGCGCGGATCCGGTCACTGGAAAGCCGATGGTGGTCAAGGAAGGCCGCTTCGGGCCCTATGTCACCGACGGCGAGGGTGTGAATGCATCACTGCGCAAGGGCGACAGCGTGGAGACGCTCACCGATGAGCGAGCCGCTGAGCTGCTCGCAGAGAAGAGGGCTAAGGGTCCAGCTGCGCCGCGGGCCAGGGCCGCAGCTGCGCGGCGCTCGTGAGTGGGAACCAGTGTTATAACAATTTTTCCCACTCACGAGCGACGGCTGCTCGTGGCACCATGGTTGGGTGAGCGAGCACTCGCCGGACGCCTTGTCCGGCGGTTTCGACGGCACCGAGTCGCCCGCGCCCTTGCCGGATCCCTCGGGGCGCGACGGCTGGCGTGACGCGCCCGATTTGCCACCGTTCACCCTGCCACCGTTGCCGAATACCCGTTTGATGCGGGAAGCCGTCGCCGCTGTACTCGGCGAGGATCCCACTCGCTTGCTAGGTCAGGATCCTGGTGCGGCGCCAGCACCGCCGCCTGCTGGGCAGCCCAATTCTCCTCAGGCCAACGTTGCCCCGCCCACCGTCGCCCCAGCGACTGCCGCCGAGCCCACGGTCGCTCAGCCCACAGTCGCCCAGCGCAGCGTTGCTCCGGCGAACATCACCGCGCCGCTACCTCGACCTGCTCCTCAGGCCGGAGGACCGCGCTCGGCCGGCGCACCGAGCCGCAACCCGCGTCCGGCGATCCCCACGCCAGTCCCGTCCGCTGCACCACCGCCGCGCCGATCCGGCGGCCTGCGTTCGCGTTACCGCCCGCCACTGGCAGCCGGGTCCCGCACGCCCGTGCAGCTTGGTGACCTCCGTCGTCGAATCGACCGTCCACGCCCGAGCATGCCGCTACAGACGCACTCCAACGGGGGCGCGGGGCTCTTCTTCGCCATCTCGTTCATCCTGTTCGTGGTGTTGGCGTACGGCGTCGTCAGTGGAATCGTCGATGCAATAGCCCGGCTGCTGCCCTGACCGTCGCCGGTGGGCTCGGGTAGGGCGCATGGCAGACTTCCCGGCGTTACCCACCTGTGCTCGGGGAAGCAGTGATGTGATGCGCGCCGTCTTAGTTGTATTGCCGATAGCTGTTGTGCTGGCCAGTTGCTCGACGGGTGGTGGGCAGTCAGGTGATGCCGGCGCAGCGCCGGAATCAGGGCTTTCCACGCAATCGGGAAGCAAAGTCGCGGACGATCCCATCCCACCGGTGCGCAATCCCAAGAATCTGACCGCCATCCCGCCGTGCCTGTTGGTCACCCCGTCGCAGCTCGACGCCAATCGGATCGACCAGCCCGGCCAGCCTAAGGACGCCCTGGGCAGCGGGGGTTGCGAGTGGACCGACAAGGCGCACACCCGCGAATTCGCGGCGTTCGTTGACATCGGGAATGACGTGCTGCGCAATGTGTACAGGCAGCGCGACTCGATCCCGGTTCTCGAAGTCACCCAGGTTGCGGGGCAGCCCGCGATCCGCACCAAGGACGACGCGAACAGCACGAGCTGCTACTTCCGGGTCGCCGCGGCCGATAGCCAGACGCTGATCGTCCGGTACACCTGGTTGGGCCAGGGCCGTGAGGATCCGTGTGTCCCCGCGAAGGCATTCGCCGAGACCGTCATCGGCAACCTGCCACCGCTGACGGGATGACCTGACATTCGGTGCTCGCGGGCACGTCACAGTGGTCACATCGTCCCCTCAACCACTGAAAGATCTCGGTGGATCTTCTGAGCATGTGCCATGTATGGCAACTTTCGCGAAAAGTTGCCATACATGGCAGCTTTGCACGCTGCCATAGTCGTTCCTCGAAGGTGACTGAACGTCACCGTATGGACAAGCGCCGACGGATGGGGTGTGGCTGCCGCGGGAGGCGCGCCACTGCAGGTGAGCGCTGTGGGAGACTCTGCGCGGCTTCGTCACCGGCAGGTTGAGGAGGAACGTCACGTTGAGTGACCACGGTGGGTTCGGTGATCCCGCGCCGTTGGGTGGGATGACCGAAAACCTCAATGGGCTGATCCATCCGCCGGTCGCTGGGCCAGCGCCGGTGCAGGATCTGACCTCGATTCTCGGTGATCCCGCGCAGCATTTCCAGCTAGATCTGGACCAGGCCCCGCAGGCGATCGCCGCCTTCCGCCAGGTCGCCCAGGGAATGCGAGACCTGATGTACGAGGCCGAGCGGCTGTCCAACGTCCCGGCGCCGGCGCTAGACGCGGTCAGCATCAATGCGGCGAAGGAGATCGGGCAGTGGGCGGTCAGCGAGGAACCGGGCGCGTTGCGGTGGGCACTGGAGTCCGGGGCTGTCCAGCTGGAGAAGACAGCCGACGCCTTGGAGCAATCACTGGCCACCCATCGAGACACCGACGAGGTCAATGCCGCCCACCTGAACCGGCCGCAGTTGTGATGTGCCGAGTCGCGGTGGGGCTGGCACTGGCTGGTGTGCTGGCTGGCTGTTCGGCGCGTGGCGCGCAGCCCA